>NZ_JBKVCZ010000008.1:65617-92137 GCF_046966825.1 Hungatella sp.
CCTCCCTGCATTCCGCCGTTTCCTGCGGCCCTGGAGTTTCCTCCCTGCATTCCGCTATTTCCTGCGGCCCTGGAGTTTCCTCCCTGCATTCCGCTATTTCCTGCGGCTCTGGAGTTTCCTGCCTGCATTCCGCCATTTCCTGCGGCTCTGGAGCTTCCACCCTGCGCACCGGCACTTCCTGCTGTTCTGGCGCTGCCGCCCTGCATTCCGCTGTTGCCCTGCATTCTGGTGTTCCCGCCCTGCGGTCCGCCGTTTCCCGATGCTCTGCCGGTACCTGCGGAAGGCCGGCCATTTCCCTGCGCACTCTCAGACGGGCGGCCCATGGGTCTTCCCGTCTGCTGTCTTCCATATGTGTCACCGTCCGCATCGCTATATCCTGCGGTACTTAAGTCATCATCCAGATAGTAAGCATCTTCCGAAGTTCCGTGTTCACTGTTTCTGGCCCTGCTCCGCCCATTCGGGCCGGAAGCGCGGTCTAACTCATCATCGTATTCCTTGCTCATGTAAATAACCTCATCCTCTGGTGCCTGCTGTACCGGACATTACTCAGTACGCATTTTTATTGATAAACCCTTTGAACACAGTAAGAAACAAAATCTTAAAATCAAATCCAAGGGTCCAGTTCTCGATGTAATATAAATCGTGCTCGATTCGTTTCGTGATGGAGGTATCTCCACGGTAGCCGTTGACCTGCGCCCAGCCGGTAATTCCCGGACGGACCTGATGCTTAATCATATACCGCGGTATCTCCTCTTTAAACTTCTCTACAAACAGCGGACGCTCAGGTCTCGGTCCCACCAGGCTCATATCGCCCATCAGAACGTTGAAAAACTGAGGCATCTCATCAATACTGGTCTTTCTGATAAACCGGCCGACCGGTGTCACACGCGAATCGTGGGGCGTCGTCCATTTGCTCTTCTCCTCAGAAGGCGCCTGAACCACCATGGACCGGAACTTGTACATCTTAAATGGTCTGTTATGAAGTCCCACCCGTTCCTGGCTGTAGATCAGCGGTCCCGGGGAAGTCAGCTTGATAAGCACGGCCGTCACCAGCATCACCGGTGAAAACAGCACAAGCGCAACAATGGCGCCGAAGATATCAACAATCCGCTTCATGATGGCGTTGACCGGATCGGTCAGCGGCACGTGCCTGATGTTGATAACCGGCAGCCCCTGTAAATCCTCCGTATAGGGACGGGTCGGTATGATATTATTATAATCGGGAATAAATTTGGTATGGACGCCTGATTTTTCACAGGAAGCCACGATTTTTTCCAGGTTTGCATATTCGTCAATGCTCAGCGTGATGGCAATCTCATCGAGAGAATTGAGCGCCAGGATCTCATCCAAATCGCTCACCGTGCCGATCACATGGATCGACTTATACTCGGTTCCCCATTCCTTATGGTCATCCAGGATGCCCTTGACCTGATAGCCCCACTCCTGATTCTGCTGCACCCGGTCGATAAAGCCTTCCGCGGCGCGGCTGTAACCAATGAGCAGAATATGCTTCTGATTATAACCCTTGGAACGCATGGAATGAAGTACGTAACGGATCAGATTCCGCTCCAGCGTTTCCAGTATGATGTTAATCGCGAAGAAATAAAATACCATTCTCTTCGAGAAGTTCCAAAAGTATGGATTCTTGTTAAGAAGAAACAAGACCATGGTAACAAGCAGAAACCCAATAAGATTGGCCTTACAGATATTGGCAAACTCATATCGTCTCTGCTGCACCCGTTTCGGCGCATAGAGGTGGAATATGCCGTAAAGCAGCAGATATCCCGGTACGATTATGATGAGCGCAGCAAAATAATACTGCGGTGCCAGCAGCTTCTTTTCAGGGCTGAATAACCGGTTTCCCATAAGCAGGATAAACCACGCCAGCGCATAGGAGGCGATAATAACCAGCCCATCCAGCACTACATGAAATCCGTTCAGTTTTTTCTGATTGTCCTTTATCATAGCAGCATAACCTTCCTGTCGTACGACGAAAACCTAACTTGTCCATGATAATTTCTCGTATATTATACATGATAATGTACCATGATGCCATTAAATAATTCTTAAATCGCCGTAAGTTTTTTTAATCTTCTCTTGAGAAATTCCCATACATAGAGAAGTGTGCCGGTAAAAAGTTCCCATTCAATCTGCAGATAATTCCCGATATGTTCTGCCCGGAACGGCACTTTTTTACATTTTCCCAGGGTCTTAATTCCCTCAGAAAAGCCTTCCGCGTAATCGGCAGCAAAGCCCATTTTTTTGAAAAACAGGTATTTAATACCGGTCCCAATCAAAAGGAACGGCAGATTAAACAGCAGCTGAAGAAGCGGCATGTTCTTATAATTCAAATAGAGATTGTTTCTCGCCGCCAGTTTTACCTTAAAGGAATTGTACTTGGAACCGCTGGTTCCGCTTCCCACGTGGTAAAGCTCTGCGGCAGGGCAGTAAACATTGTCGTATCCGTAGATCCGCGCCCGGTAGCCGACATCAACATCCTCCAGATAGGCAAAATGCGACTCGTCAAAGTATCCAATCTCCTCGAAGACTTCCCTCCGGTAGATCGCCGCCGCCGCGCAGGCCGCAAACACCCGGCAGGGCTTTTTATATCCGGCAACCGGCTGTCCGACGCCCCTCTGGAACGCCCAGCCGAGCAGGCTGTACATGTCCCCAGCATCGTCCATCAGCTCCTTATGATGCAGCTGGATGATCCGGCTGCTCACAGAAAATATCTTCGGAGACCGCTCGATCATCCGGATCATTTCCCGGATATAATCCGGCTTCGGCTCCGTATCGTTATTTAACAGGATGACGTAGGGCGTCTCAGCTTTTTTGATGCCAATATTGACCGCGCCCGGAAATCCAATATTCTCAGGAAGAAATACCGAAGGAATTCCACTCTCCTTCAGCCATTCCACGCTTCCATCCGTCGAACCGTTGTCCACCACCAGCACATCAAAGTCTTTCTCACTCTGTGCCTCCAGGGCTGCAAAACACGGTTCCATAAATTTAAGGCCATTATAGTTTGGAATAACGACTGTTACTTTACCTGCCATCTCATACCTCCAGCCGATAAGGCTCCCCGATTTTCTCCTTGCGCAGGTCGCGTAAGGCAAAGTTGGATTTGCGAAGCGTCAAGTTGGGATTGTAATATGGATCTCCGTCCTTTAAAATATCCGGCCACCTGTCCGCAAACAGCTTAATCTCCCGGTTAAACCGTTCCACCTTCTCCGGCGTATCCTCCAGCCCCCGCGATTTGGACTCATAGTGGTAGAAAAGCGCATACGGCGCATATACCACAAGCTTGCCCAGGGACCGGATCTTCATACAGTAATCGATATCATTAAACGCTACGGCTAACTCCTCCGCGAAGCCGCCAGCCTTTTCAAACAGCGATTTCTTGCTCATCATGCAGGCCGCTGTCACCGCGCTGTAATCCTGGGCACACATAGCCCTGTTGAAATAGCTGCTCTCCGCCCGGTGAAGGCCGATAAAGGTATGACCGGCGATGCCGCCGAATCCCACGACCACTCCCGCATGCTGAATCGTATCGTCGGAATAGAGAAGTCTGGCTCCCACGATTCCCACGTCATCTCTCTGACAGAAGCCCAGCAGCTCCTCAATGCTCTCGGGATTAATCAGCTCCGTATCATTGTTTAAGAACAGGAGATACTCTCCCGAGGCCGCCGTCACACCGAAATTATTAATTGCGGAATAGTTGAATTCCCGCTCCCATTTTACCACATGTATGAAATCAAACTCTTTCTGAATCCGCTCATAATATTGGAATGTCTCCGGTTCCGTGCTGTTGTTCTCCACGATGATGAATTCCAGATTTTTATAGGTGCCCTTCTCAATCAGGGAACGCATGCAGACATCGAGATCCGCGGTATGATCCTTGTTCGGAATGATGACTGAGACCAGAGGACTCCCGGTTATCTCGAATTTCGTATGGTAGATTCCGTAGTCCACGCCCTTTTCCACAGACAGCGCCCGGATTCCCATGCGTTCATAATGAGCCTGAATAGCCCGTGCCCCCGCCTCGAAGGCGTAGAGCTTGCTCTCCGGATTGCTGGAGGTGGAATTCTGATGGCAGCGCCAGTGATACAGCGCCTTCGGCACATGGTAAATCTTTCTGGCCTTCTCCGTGCAGCGGAAAATGAAGTCGTAATCCTGGGCTCCGTCAAACTCTTCTAAAAAGCCCCCGACCTCATCTAATAATTCCCGGTTTACCACGAATAAATGGCAGATATAGTTCACACTCGTCAGCAGATCCGGATTAAAATCAGGCTTGAAATGCGGCTCAAACAATTCCCCGCCGTCAATATCCAGCTTATCCTCATCCGTATAGACCACGTCGATCTCCGGATCACGGTTGATCGCCTTCACACACTCAAACAGCGCATCCGGCGCCAGCGTGTCGTCGTGATCGGCCAGAACGATGAAATCGCCCTTCGCCATATCAATGGCAGCGTTGGTATTTCCCGCGATTCCCTTATTTTCACCCAGAACCACGTAGCGGATTCTCTCGTCCTTCATGGCATACCGCTTAAGCACGCGCTCCGCGCTCTCGCCTCTGGGGCTTCCGTCCGCCACGCAGACCTCCCAGTGCTTATAGGTCTGTGCCCTTAAGGAATCCAGCATGGCTGCCAGATACCGCTCCGGCGTCTTGTAAGCCGGAATCACCACGGACAGCTTTGGCATATAATCGAATTCCATCGATTTCTGCGCCTCCAGCTCTTCGTCAGTCGTCTTTGTCAGCTGGTACCATTCCGGATAATCGTAATCACTGTCAATCCCCTGAAGCTTGTGGCTCGACTTCAAAAGAAACGCTTTTAAGCCGTTTTCCTTCCAGAACTCGATTGCCGAATGGAGCGTCTCCTTATTCATCATACTCTTTAGCTTCGCGTGCTTCTTATGCGCGGAGCTGTTGTGCTTCTCGATGATCTCCGTGTTCAGCTTCACCCTGGAGGTCTTTCCGTCACACCGAATCACCAGAAAACGGTCCTCGTTATCATCTCTCACATAAGGAATGCGGATATCAAATCCGAAGTCCTTCTCATATACGGTCTTAAAATAGTTCTGGCTGACGTCATCGCGGCGCACCGGAACGTACTTAAACTCCACGTTCTTCTGATTCTCATCCTGGACAGTGAATAAAACCTCTGCCTCCGGACTGCTTCCGATCACCCAGCCATTTAATACGATTGAATTTTCGCGGATACGCGCCACATCGATCTTGTATTTCATACGTTCTCTCCATCCTCTAAGGAAGCCGCGAAAAGGTCCGCGTCCTCACAGTTTTCCAGGCCGTCTTCCTCTTTTTCCGCCGCATTTCCCACCGCAAAATTAAGTCTCTCTTCCTCAATGACGAGCGGCCGCTTCATCACCCTAGCATTGATGGACAGAATGTATTCTCCCATAAGGCCGATAAAGAAGATCTGCACGGACCCGAGGAAACACATGCCTATGAGCACCGGCGCCATACCTGCCGGAAAACGGTCCCAGTACATCAGCTTCATGACCAGATAGACCACAGCCACCACCATGCTGATGAGAGAACAGATGCTTCCGAAAATAGTCGCCAGACGAAGTCCCGCCTTCGTATAGGAAGTAATGCTGAGCATTGCCGCATCGTAAAGCTGGTAAAAATGATTTTTCGTCTCACCCGCCCGCCGTTTTGGCTGCTCATAGGGAATCTGTTTGATCTTGAAACCGAGTTCCGCGACGATACCTCTGAGGAACGGGGTCGGATCGTCCAGATTCCGCAGCACTTCGATAAAATCCCTGTCATACAGACCGGAACCGGTAAACTGCTCGATCTGCTCCACGTCAGACAGCTTCTTCATCATCTTATAGTAACAGCCCCGCAGCCAGTACATCAGCCGGTTTTCCTTGCTGCTGGTCTTGATTCCTATGACAATTTTATATCCCTTTTCCCACTCATGAACGTACTGCGGAATCAGCTCCACCGGGTCCTGGAAATCCGCTACCATCTCGATCACGCAGTCTCCCGTGATCTGAAGCATCCCGTAATACGGGGAGTTAAACTGCCCGAAATTCCGTGCATTGAAGATCGCCTTAATCTTCGGATTCTCATCACACAGCTGTCTGATTAAGCTCCTTGTATGATCCTGCGAGTCATTGTCGATGAAAACAAGTTCGTAATCGTACTCCGGAAGGTCCTTCTGAAGCGTTTTAATGACCGCCTCGCTGATCGGTACGACATTCTCCTCCTCATTGTAACATGGAATCAATACGCTAATTTTCTTCATCCTGGTGCTCCATTTCTCTCTTTATCATTTCCGTAATGCCGCGGCCAAACGTATAGCGCTCTTTAAATCCGTCCGTCATGGCCTCCATGCGGCTGACATCCGGACGTATGGACAGCGCGCCTTCCTTTGCCTGAACAAAGGTGCCGAACTCCAGCGTTCCGCGCTTTCCGGCAAGTTCAAAAACCTCTTCCACAAAAGATTTGAGTACCCTTGTGTCACGGCTGGCAATATTGACTGCCGCGCCCTTTTTGCAGGGCTTGTCCTTCACCTGCTCATACAGGCGGCCCACCGCCTCCACGGCATCATCGATGTACATAAAATTCCATTCGTGGCGGCAGGCGCTTAAACTCACCCGGCCTCCACGCGGCAGTTCCCTCACAAGCGTGGATATGATGGACCACGGATGGTCCCCGTACCCATAAACGCTGAAGAATCGCAGATGGCAGAAATTCATGCCATACCTTTCACAGACCGGCACTGCCTGCCGGAAAAATTCCAGCTTGGCCTTCCCGTATTCATTGACAGGACTGCATTCCATCTCTTCCGTCATCACACCGCGGCCATCTTCGATCACTCCGTATTCCACCCGGGAGCCCGCATCCATGAATACGCGGCATCCCAGACGGTGCGCCGCTTCCACACAGGCCAGAGAGCCTCTTATATTCCCCGCCTGAACCTCCGGCGAGTCAATCTCTTCCCGGTTCACCCCGCCCCAGGCGAAATGAAACCACGCATCCGCATGGCCGATTTCTTCCACGCAGTCCGCCGCCTCTTCCATGGTTCCGTACACGGGAATCAAATTCCTGTGCTCCGGTAAATACTGTAATTTAGCCGATCCCGGCCGTACCAGGGCATAGACCCGGTCTCCCTGCTCCAGAAACCACTGGGCCAGATGGCTCCCTAAAAATCCGGTAGCCCCGGTGATGACGATATTCTCCATAAACGTAATACGCTCCTTTGGTTATTCACAACTTTTTCTCAATATGTCTGCTCCGCAGGGTCATAATTTCCACATTGCTTCCAAATCTTTCTCTTATGATTCCCGCAATCTCCTCCGTATATCCCGGAGCTACGATAAGTATGCCATCCACAGGCTCTTTTTCAAAATGATCCGGAGCTACGATGGGAATGTGAGATGCCGGAGCAAAGCGCCCCTGCTTAAACGGCGCCGAATCGATCATGTATTTCGCACGGTCCTTAAGCCCGGTGGTCGCCGCCAGGGTAAATCCCTGATGGCTGGCTCCCCAGATCGCGAGTGTCCGGCCGGTCTCATCAAACTGATTTAAAATGCGGTTCACTTCCAGATTCAACTCCTGGCGGCTCTCCGCAAAGCCTGCAATAGCTGAGGAAATGCCGCAGATTTCCGAATCTTCTCCAACGTGATCCGCGTCCTCAGTCTTTCCAGACATCCTAACTTCCGTCTCGACGCCCTCCGTCACCGGCCGTTTTCTTACAACCACCGACAGCGTATCCCGGTTCACCATCTCCTCTTCCAGCACTTCGAAGCCTGCCTCCGCAAGCACAAAACGCAGGGTGTCGAAGGTGTAATAGGCGAGATGATCACGAATCAGCTCATAATATCCGTCGTATTTTAAAATGTATTCCAGACTCGGAACGGTCAGAAGTCCCAAACCGCCTTCCGTCAGATTGTTATAAAGACATTTCAGCATCCGGACCGGATGGGCCTGATGCTCCAGGAAATTAAAGGACAGAAATACATCGTAAGGCCCGTGACAGCCGTCTTCCGTATTCTCCAGAACCGTATTCTCATCTTCCGTAAACTGTCTCCAGACCTTTAAGCCCCGGCTCCTCGCCAGCTCCACCAGGTCTGCCTTATGCTCAATGCCATAAGCCTCCACCGGAAACTCCGTGAGTACGGACAAGAATTCTCCCTGACCGCATCCGGCCTCAATGAATTTCTTTCCTTCTAAATGATACGTCTCAATCAGAGCTCCGTACTGTCTTCTGCGCAGATTCACCATGGTGGTGGAAAATCCGCCGGAGCGGATGACGTCCTTATAATAGCCGACAGGCTCACAGTCAAACTGCACCAGACCGCAGAAATCGCACTGGTGCAGATGCAGGGAAATCCCTTTGTCCTCATTTCTTCCTTCCGCATCAGGGATATCCTGTGCGGAGGCCGGCATGCCATCCAGAACAATCAGCGGCCGTTTCGGAAGTGATTTCCCGCATGCAATACAAATCTTATCTCTCATACCATAAAAACTCCTGTTTGTCAAATATTTTTTCTTTGGAGCAGACGCTGTATTCCCTCCTGAAAGGCTATTTCCTGCCTCCAGTCTGTCGCTTCCATCAGCTTTTTCACGTCCGGGATCAGGTTGGCCGGCCCTTCCGCATTCTGAGGCCGCCTGCCGTAGCTGTAGCTTCCATGACAGCCGCATGCCTCATACATCAGACGGACATACTCTCTTAAAGGCCTCGTCTCCCCACTCTCTCCCGCGACATTAAAGATTCCTTCCGCGCCGCTTAACCAAAGGGCGGTGAGCGCTTCCAGCAAGTCGTCCAGATACAGAAAATTCCACATCTGCGTGCATTCGCCAAGAGAAAGGTATCCCCCTGCCGGAAATGTCTTAAGACAGCTTTCCACCAGGGACCACGGATGATCTCCCGGTCCGTAGATGCTGAAAATTCTGGCATGAATGAACCGGAAATGATCACTCGCACGCTCTGCGCACGAGTCACCGTGCCAATCACAGGCTTCCTGTCTCCAGCGGCCGGCCGCTTCCATGGCCTGCCTGCCAAAATCCACCTTCGCTTTCCCATATTCCGATACGGGAATTAGCGGAGTGTCTTCCGTCATCGCTTCCCGGTGGATCCCGTACTCCGCCTGGGAACCGCTGAACAGAAAGGTCCGGCAGCCCAGCTTTCTCGCGCCTTCCAGCGCTTTCAGGGAGTCTGCCGCGTTCTTCTGCTGCACGTCCCGGTTCATCCGGTTTTCACTGCCTGCGCCATCCCAGCCAAAATGAAAAAATGCCTCGCACGGCACCAAAATTGCGCCGTCCAGGCGGTCGGCCTCCTCTAAATTCATCTCAATCACATGGAGGCGTTCCCTTCCCGTATCGAGCCTTGCGATATTCTTTGACGCAGGACGCACGACTGCGTAGACATCATGTCCCATTCCGATCAGTTTGTCAACCATGGGCGCGCCGATAAAACTCGTCGCGCCCGTCACTACAATATTCAACGTTTAAACGTCTCCTTATTCTTCACACTTTTGCTGCTCATTGATCACTGTTTCATCATTCCCTGATCCGCGGAATCATCATATTCTCATCCATCTCCTCATCCGGAAGGAATGGAGACAAATCTTCCAGCGGCGGAGACACCATGGTTCCGTCGGGAAGGCGTTTCGCGGCTGATTTCGGTTCAAAATTCTGATCGCGGCTCACAAAGATCTCACAGATCACAGGACCGTCCGTCCGGAGGGCTGTCTCAATGGCCGGCACCAGTTCTCCGTTATGGCATGCCCTGCAGTAAGGATAACCGTAGGCGCCCGCCAGCTTCTCCATATCCGGGAAGCTTAAGTCGTGGCTGTCCACACCGATTCCCACCAACGGCTCGCCGAAGAAATTTTTCTGCGTCTGCCGGATCGAATGGTAGCCGCCATTGTTGATCAAAAAGATCTTGATCGGCATCCGGTGATGAATGATCGTCTGAAGCTCCTGAAGATTCATCTGAATGCTGCCGTCGCCGGTGACCAGGATAATATCGCTGCCGGTGAGCTGCGATACGGGGTGCTGCATGTGGCCTTCCTGCGCATCCCGTTCCTGCATACGGCCTTCCTGCGCACCGTTTTCCTGCACATAGCCTTCCTGCACGGCCATACAGGCCCCGATGGCCGCCGGCAAATCGTATCCCATGGAGGCGATGGCTGAGTTCGAGATAAACCGCTGCCCCTTCTTTATGATACACGCATGCCCGCCGACAACGCAGGCGGAACCGTTGCCTACAACGATCACCTGTTCTTCATTCAGACGGTTGCTCATTTCCTTCATGAACGCATAGACATTGGCGTCTTCGTCTTCCCCGTGGTCAAAATGCTTCGGAAGGACAACCGGATATTTCTCCTTCCACATGCGGCAGGTCTCCGTCCATGTTCTGTCTTTAAGTCCGGTGCCGCCGGTAAACACAGGCTGTCCGGCTCCGTACTCTTCATCCAGAACCAGCTCCAGCTGTTCCAGCAAATCCTTCACATCCGCATGGACCGCCATGTCGATGTGAACGGATGGCTTCTTCAGCTCTTCCGGATCAATGTCGTTGACAATGGTATAGGCAGCTCTCGCCCATGTACTGTAATTATATCCCACCTGGCGGATGCTTAAGCGGCTTCCGAGAGATAAAACCAGGTCACTGTTCTGTATGGCAAAATTGCCCGCGCGGTCTCCCATACCGCCGCCGCGGCCCGTGTAGAGCGGGTGATCATCAGGCATACAGTCCTCGCTGTCCCAGCCGGTCACGACAGGAACGCCAAGCTTTTCCACGACTCTGGAAAAGACATCAAAGGCATGTCCGATTCGGATTCCATTTCCTGCGTTGATAACAGGCCGTTCGGAGTTTTTAATCTTTTTAATAATTTCTCTTGCCGTTTCCCGCGTTACGGATGGCGGAAGCACCTGACGCTTCTCGCCCTGCCCCGCATTGTCGGCCTCTATCTTTGGACAATCGCTCACACGCTCACCGCACGAATCACCGTGACAATCGGAAGGCACGGCCCAGCCATCGCCTCCCGCTTCATAATCTTCCGGTGAGAAACCGATCAGTTCCTCTGTCTCAATATAAGCGCCCTGAACGTTCAGCGGAATGTCAAGCCACGCCGGACCCGGGCGGCCGGAATAGGCCAGATAGATGGCCTTCTCCAGGCAGTAGCGAATTCTCATGGGGTCGATGACCATCTCGCTGTACTTTGTCATACAGTCGATCGCCTTCGTGATGTCAAACTCCTGGTCTCCCATGGCTCTGATTCCCACTCCCGACCACCTTGCCGTCGTGTCGTATCGAACCTGTCCGGATAATACCAGCATGGGTATGGAGTCCAGCCATCCCCCTACAACCCCGGTGATGGCATTGGTGCCCCCCGGGCCTGTCGTAACACAGACAGCTGCTATGCGTCCCTGAACCCGCGCATAACACTCTGCCGCGATGGCGCATGCCTGCTCGTGATGATTATAAAGGCAGGTAAGTCCCTCCTGATGCCCCAGTGCATCATTTAAGTGCATCGCTCCGCCTCCGGTCACGGTAAATACCTGTGTGATACCAAAATCCACAAGTTTTTGGGAGATGTAATTGGATACTTTCATTCGCATGATGGATTCTCCTTACATAAAAAAATAATAATTGTCTGTCTAGGTACGAATTACCTCGCTAAGTACTCATAGTACACCATGGTCACTAAACTCGTGAAATACCTCATTAAGTGTCCAGGTGTGCATTCGTACTAAGCTCGAAAATACCTCGCTAAGTACTCATAGTATACCACACCCCTTATAAAATGCATATTGAAGTTTTTCTTACTTTTTACCCCCTTTTCTCACCAGTCTACTACCTGGTCTACAATCTGCTGTTGTTCGGAACTCGTCCTTCTCAAGTAAATCCTCGTTGTCTCGATGCTTTCATGCCCCATTAAGTCGGCCAGAAGCGCGATGTCTGAGAATTTTTCCAGGAAATTCTTCGCGAACCGGTGGCGAAAGGAATGGGGATAGACCACCTCCACGGGGATCCCGTACCGGGCGGCAAATTTCTTCAGCTGCCCGGCAATTCCCCTCGTGGTGATACGGTCTCCCGAACGGTTTAAAAAAAGAAAACCGCTCTCGATTCCACGGTATTTAATCCACTGCATAGCCTCTTCCCGCAGGGCGCTCGGTATGTAAATACGCCGAATTTTCCCGCCCTTGGAATAGAGATCCAAGTAGCCCGTCTGCACATGTTCCGCCTTAATCTGAACCAGTTCGCTCACCCTGGCTCCTGTGGCGGCCATGAAACGGATGACAAAATACCAGAACCATTCCCCGTCCCTTCTTAAGCACTCCTTAAAATACATATAATCTGCGTCGCTGATTACATTTTCCAGATACGTCTTCTGTTGTACCTTGACAGAAGATAATGCCAGTTTTTCCTTGCCGATTGCTTCCAGATAACAGTTTACTGCCCTTATCCGCAGGTTCACGGTTTTCGGTTTGTAGTTTTCAAGCAGGAACAGTTTGTATTTTTGGAGATTACTTTTCGTCACTCTGTCATACCGGCCGCAATACTGTTTCACCGCGTATACATAGGCTTTTATCGTATTATCGGCCAGATTGCTTCTACGGAGGAACCCCTCAAATTCTACATCCATCTCCATGTTCTGTTATCTCCTTCCATATCTGCCATCAACCCACACTTTCGCTACCCACCTAGCGTACGTTATAATCGCAGAGTAATGCAACTATGGATTTTCGGCCACGACAAATCAAAGTGAGAAAAAAGGAGAGAAATTTTTTATGAAAAAGAATTTAAAAATGATGGCTGTATTATCCGCTGCGGCAGTAATGACCGTAGCAGCTCCAGAGATGGGCTTCACCGGCGGGTCTTCCACCGCATATGCAAAAACAATCGGCTGGGTAGAAGAAAACGGTTCCTTCAAATATTATGAAGAGGACGATTACTTCTTAACAGACACCTGGAAGAAGCGCGGCGAAGACTGGTATTACTTAAATGAAGAAGGCGAAATCGCCACAAATGCACAAATTGATGAATATTACGTTGATGAAACCGGCAAACGGGTTATGGACCAGTGGATCTCCATTGAAAATGAAGACGCATGGGACTCCCCTGACGCTGCCGAGTACCACTGGTACTATTACGGAAAGAACGGCAAGGCCGCAATCGCCAAATGGCAGAAGATCGGCGAAAGCTGGTATTATTTCAACGAAGACGGACAGATGATGACAGGAAAGGTAGAAATCGATAACGCGACATACTACCTGGGCGAAACAGACGACGGCGTGATGAAGACTGGCTGGATTCAGCTGGAGAACGAAAGCGACGATCCTGAGATGACCCATTCCTGGTACTATTTTGACACAAACGGAAAAATGGTAGAAAATCAGGTCGATAAAAAGATCAGCGGCGACTACTATACCTTCGTAGACGGCGTGATGCAGACAGGATGGTTTAAGCTTCCTGCAGAAGAGAATGCAGAAAATGCAACACCTTCCGATGCTGCAGAAAATACAGCAACCACCGTGGCCGGATATCAGTACTATGAGCCGGAAAATGGAAAACGCGTAACCGGATGGAGAACCATCGAGGGCGTGGAAGGCATTAGCGCAGAAGGCGAACTTTATAACTTCTACTTCAAGAACGGTAAGCCGTACCATGCAGATAACGGACTTCAGTTATTCACTGTAGAGTCTAAGAAATATGCGTTTAATACAAAGGGTGAAATGCAGACTGGTTTAAAGGTTGTCAATCTGGAAGATGGAGAAATTGCCAACTTCTACTTCGCAGAGGATGGCGTTATGAGAACCGGCAAGCAGGTTATTTACAATGAAGATTTAGATGAGAATCAGACATGGTTCTTCTATACCGACGGCTCCAGAAAGGGCCAGGGCTTCCACGGGATCCGTGACAACACACTGTACGAGTATGGTTTAAGAAAAGACGCAGACTCTGATTTAAGACTGGCTCCGATGAATTACGACGGAAACCAGTATCTGGTGAACACAAGCGGTTCCATCCAGAAGGCGTCCTCTTCCTCCAAATCCGCTACAAAGCCGGAACTTGGAAATGGCTTCAAAGATTATAAAGATTCTAACGGCAAGACCTGGGTTGTCGACGTAAACGGCATTATCCAGTAATGCATAGAAAGTAACAAAAGTTTCATCCGTTCAAACCGGCAGGCTGCCCCTTGGGGCAGTCTGTTTTTTTACTGCATCAGGGATGAGTGTACGCAGTTCTTACGTTTAAAACTAAAAACCGCAAAAATGCATTTTTTGCTCCATATTTAGAGCAATAGTGTTAATAAAACATAAAATTTTGGATATTTCTACAAAAAGGCGATATTTCGCGTTATAATTTTCTTTATTTTGCGTTATATATATAGAAGAGTACTGCCATTTTGGCAGGAAAAGCAAAAAAGGAGGACGCTATGAGAGAGCTTTCCGTGTACTATTGTTCGAAATGCGGGTATTATGGATATTACCAGCTTCCTAAAAATGCGGTATGTCCCAAATGCTCCGTGGACATGGTACCTTTGTCCATCAGTTTTCAGGACTTTATGGATTTAAGCTGTGAAGAGCGGGACGATTTACTGTCGAAACAGATTATTTCTGCTTCTTCTCCTTACGTCAAACGCCTGATGGCGCCACACAAGGCCTATAATAACCGGGAGGTCATCGCCCGCATGAGCGATCGCATCGTCGAACTGGAAGCCGAAAATAAAAAGCTGAACGAGACCGTTGAATGGATGCATCAGACAATCTGGGATCTGGTGCGTAAAAACAAAGGAATCGAACCGGCCGGCAAGCCTCCTATTCCACCATCTGGTGAAAAAGCTTCCGGCGGCGCCGGTAACTCCGAAAATCCGGAATAGCGATAACAGAGAGTTTTATTGGGAGTGCGGGGCACTCCCCAATACCCTCGGTCATGCGATCCTGTCAGAACTTATGTAATGTTCGATCAGTCTGTTAAGTGTCTGATTTAATTTCGATATCACTCTGCGCAGCTTAACATTTTCTTCCATTAACCTCATATTCTCCATTTCCATGAACCTCATCTTTTCAGTATCAGTCATGTGGAAAACCCTCCTTTTTTTGCTTTTCTTGTAACCACTATAAGACGTTTCCGGCCGTTTGAAAAGCAAAACATATCGCAATATTCGACAAAACGGCAGCCTCACAAAAAGTCAATAAACACACGGTTAAGTCAAAAAAAATCAGCAGTACCATATGTATCCATCTTCTCCGAAAGGAAGTACCAGATATATGAAAAACGATGTCATTTACGATTTCGACAAAATTATTCTCATCGATCCAAACCCACCTGCAAAAAATGTGCAGCAGGCCTGCTACGGTATGGTCCCCAGAGCCTCCTACCGCCCCGGCGCCCTAAAAAACATTTTGGAAAACCGCTTCGAGAACCACCGCATTATCCTGCACGCCGCCGGCGACGAACGGGTCATCAAAGAGGCCCTTTGGGTACTGCGGGCATGTGGATATTTTGATGAGATTGTGATTGAGGGGGAGGGGGAAGAGCGGTAGAGAGGGAGATGTGATGTGGTTTTTGGTGGGGTGGTTGATGTAAGTGGTGATATTGTTTGTGGTAGAATTTTTTGATGTGGTTTTTGAGTATGCTTTTTGATACATTTTCTGATTGATTTTCTGGTTGATCCTCTGATTGATATCTTGATTGATTTTCTGATTGATTTCCTGATTAATTTTCTGTTTGATTTCCTTATTAATTTTCTGTTTGATTTCCTTATTAATTTCCTGATTGATCCTCTGATTGATTTCCTGATTGATCCTCTGATTGATTTCCTGATTGATTTCCTGATTGATCCTCTGATTGATTTCCTGATTGATTCTCTGATTGATTTCCTGATTGATTTCCTGATTGATCCTCTGATTTATCCATTGATTGATTCCCTAATATCGTTTCCGATGCATTTCCTAATAGAATTCCTGATAATATTTTTGATGCATTTTTATTGCTATATCTTTTATAATTCTTATATTTCTAAATTAATTCACTTGAATACTTAATACTTTTGCGTTCCGATCTCATACTTTACTCCATGCCTCTTTTATGTATTCTCCAGGCGTATCTTTCCATGTTATTTTGGTGCATTCAAACGGTTAATAATCACTTTTCATTTTTATTATACACTTTTAAAACTGCTCTTACTTGTCAGTTCCACATTTAAAGCTATATCTATCTCAACCATTTGTCCTCCAACAGAGGACACCTCTGTGAATTATGAAAGGAGACTTTATAACTCATCCGCCCCCTCCGTTCCCTAACTGACCCAAACCATATCGTCAATTAAGATCTCTATATTTTTTTCGACAGTCGTACATTATCTTTCCAATATAACTCTTTATTCTATCTTCATACCTGTTCCACCGCCTCTCTCTGCTTATTTTTTATTGAATGACAATTATTTCCTTGTTATAGAAGAAAACCGTTATAGAAGCTAAACAAGTCATTTAAGTCTTCCTTCCAAATCTGTAATACGACTCAAAATATCCGTTTTATAGGTCTGTCCGGTAATAGAACACATAAACATTGTTGCATTCTATTACCGTCCCAGCCTCCTCCCCTCAATATACATTCCTTCTGCAACACTATCTATAAAATACTCATATACATTTTATAAGCCAGTTGCTGTCTATTATTGTAACAATGATTATCCGTCAGATACAACCAATCTGTTAATCAGCAAAACACCTAAACTGTCGATTATTCTCATTATCTTTCTTTCACATTTCTTTACTTCATACCGCGTGTAATTGTTTGTATTTTTCATTCAATTTTGTCCGCATATAGCATACATATGAGTATCCGTCAGTTCCTCACAATCTGCTTCTGCAAAAATTCTTGTCAACTCTTCTGCCGCTGCGAAACCATTTTCTGCCTGGCACGCCCCCTTGACCTCTTCTACAATATAATGGCATTGTGAGCCCTTTCGTCCTTAGCCGGCCGCGTATACATGACTGAATTTTAATCCTGAATCGCCAGCCGCTATTGTTCCTTCTTCTTAAAATCTTCACTGTGCAGATGCGGTATTCTGAGTAATCCTGAATATTATAAACTCAGCTGGCTTCACTGGAGCCACGCCAATGATACAAATCAGGTGTCCATTATCAATTTCTTCCTGTGTCATGGTGTCACGCCCAATATTTACATAAAATGCCTCTTCCGGAGATGATCCGGCCAGGCCGCCGCTTCTCCATACCTCCCTCAGAAACACTTCTATTATTCTTTGTACCCGCATCCATAGCTCTTCGTTATTTTCTTCAAATACTACCCAGTCCGTATTTTTCTTTATGGATTCCTCTAAAAATATAAAAAGTCTGCGCACGTTGATATATTTCCACGTTCCATCGCTGCCTGCAGTTCTTGCTCCCCATACCCGAATTCCCTGACCTGGGAACCGCCGGATCAAATTTACCCCCTTGGGATTCAAAATGTCCTGTTCACCTTTGTCAAACTGCACATCCAGTCCCACACAAGCCCGAAGCACTTCATTGGCGGGTGCTTTATAGACGCCGCGGGAATTGTCACTGCGGGCATAGATTCCCATCACAGATCCGGAAGGAGGAATTGCTATATTTTTCTTATCGAGGGGGTCAAACACCATCACCCATGGATGATAGAAAGCCGCATAGGATGTATCAAGATTTTCCCTGTGCCTGATGATGTCCTGTACCGCCTTTGCCTCCCGTGGAATATCGAGAACCGCAAATCTGTTCTTTCGTTCACACTGAGCAGTCAGAGAACGCTGGACCTTCTGATCTGTGACACCAGGAACGGCAATAACTGAGACCATATCGTTGTCCAGAAATGCCTGAATTCCGGTTCGATTTCCGGCCCCATGGTCATTTCCAATAAAATCGGAAGCCTCCATGTTCAGAATATTACCATTCGTGCCGCCTGAAAGCTTAACCGTCACGGTATCCTGAACGGAAGACGCAAGACATTCAAATGGTGGTCGAAGTTTTTCCTTTCCTTTACCAACATATTCCACACAAATCAGATCTGATTTTGAAACCTGTGCTTCCACAAACTGTGGAATATTACTATTAAATGAAAGATTCTCGTAGATTTCTACGGAATCACCGGACCTGACCTCCAGCCCGAACTCACAGGTGGATATAATCTTATCCGGCAATAGATTCTTATCCGTTACATCCACTTCAAATTCATGTTCAAAAGAAATAACATTGTCTTTACTCTCCACCACCCGATTATAAACCGTAGTATTTCCATCTGAAAACGCTACAATATCACCATCAAAAAATCCGGCACTATTTTTGACCGAGTACCGCTTCCCCTCTGCCGCCTCCAGCACGTCAAAGACCTGAGTCCTTGCCTTGCTCGAAGGAGATATAACTATATTCAGCCCATTCCCCCACGCCCCCGGATTACTGGCTGTAAACTTCAGAATGGACTCTCCAGTATTTGGTACAGCTCCCTTCGCACAAGATGCGTCCGCCGGCACAACCCTGGTAACAAAACAGCGGGACCCTCCATTGATAAAAAAATGCTCTACCGCATAAGCCAGAAAACGATAATTACAGGCTTCCCTTTCGGAAAGATAAGTTCCATAAATCTGTTTGAAATCCGAAAAATTAGTCGCCATCCGCGGTACGCCTCCGACCGGTCCTTTCTCCGCCACCCCAATAAAACCGGCGATACTGGTGCTGACCCCTTCCACAGGTACCACCCCTGAATCAAATTCCTCCACGTATACTCCAGGTGATAAATACTCCGCCATAGTCTTCTCCCTTCTTAATATTTTACTGTTTTTGCTTTTCCCGTCTGGTTATCAGGTGTTTATTTCTTCTACATATTAATCAATTTTTTATAAGTGTAATTCTATTATAAATTTTTCCATTGTAATTAACAATGTATTTTTTGAAATGTGGTATTGTTCCTATAGATCATGAATGTTTTCATCCGCCTTTTAAATTAGTTTATATTCTGGTTTAGTTTTTTTATTCCGGTATTGACATAATCTAAAAAATTTGATATTTTAGAATTAGAACGTATGTTCGATTCCGAAGGAGGGAGACTTATGAATCATATAATCTATTGTCCGGTATGCCATCATCGCCTGTTTGACATTAAACCGCCGACCGCCGGAACCATTGAGATCAAGTGCCCGCGCTGTAAAAAAGTACAGCACATCCATTTAATCGAACCGGATACTCAGAAAACAACTACAGAAAAAACTACCTAGCAAAGGAATGATTCATTACCAAATAGCAGGAGAAAACGAAAAGGCCACAGCGCCGGACCCGTTTTCTCCTGTTTTATTTGCACAACCAAGAAAGAAGGGGATCATTATAAAATATTACATTAAAATCGAACAGCAAAATATTCCTGTCAGCGAGGAAATCTATAAGATTTGGCAGCATGGGGAGCGAAAGGATCGTTATTTCAGGGAAGGGGATATTCGGAATGGCGTCTTCTCCTACGATGCTCTGGATGGAGAAGGCTTAAACGGAAGTGAATTATTTGCAGAAAAAGACCGAAATCCTGTAGAACATCAGGCTGAACGCGACCTCCTGATAAACGAGTTAAAACAGGCATTAAACACACTGAATAAAGAAGATAAAGAACTGCTGGCACACATTTATTATCTAGATAATTCACTGCGCAAAATAGCTCAGAAAACGGGAATTCCATTTACCACTTTACAATATCGTCATAAAAAAATTTTAAAGAAATTAAGACTTTATTTCGAGCAGAAATTTCTGTCCTTAGATTAATAATGTAACTCTTTCACTTTTTAACTTACCATTGCCTGCCATATATACAAAGGTGTGCCACAATTCAGAAAGGACTGTTCCCTATGTTGTACCCACATGCTGTGCGGCCATTTCTAGATTGGCGGTTAACCGTTATCTCCAATTTTTTGCTGCATTTATCCCTTACGGCCATTATGATTTTCTTTGTTCCGCAGGCCTGAGGTATGAACATTTACGCTGTTTTAAGCAGCGGTATGAAACCGAAGCTTCGCACTGGAAATGTCATCTACACACACCCTGTATGAAGAATGGAGTATATTCACAATAAGGATCTTATAACCTCTATAAAGGTGGCTGGAATAGCGAAAAACCAACTGGTACCTACATCACCACTTCAGAAGCTGTCGATATGAACCAAGCGAAAGGCATTTATCCCGGAAAAACTATTACACAAAAGACCCGACAATCAAAAATAACCGTTATAACACTGCAGCCTTGAGAATGAAAGTAAAAATTCCGGTTGCCACTATAGTACACACATCTGAAGACACCAGCCTTCTTAATAATGGGTAGTTTATGAAAGACAGAAGGAGTATAAGAATAATATTCACTTAATTTTGTTTATATCTAAAGGCCCGAATTTATTTATTCCAGGCCTTTAGATTGGTCATCATAAGATACCTGAAAATATTTATGTAAGCTGATTTTACATAAATCAACTGCTTCTTGTCTCTTAACTATTCTCTATATTATTGTATTCTTTGTCTGATATGAAATTATATACAATGTCTAACGAATTTTTTAACATATCACAATCAACTTATTTATCTCTCCAATCCAGTCTCTATTCTAATTGTCCTGCTTACCTATCTACAAAATCCTCAATCAAAATCTGGTATACAAATGATTTCTAAATTAATTGTCTGGTTTTATATTTTTTAGAGCTGCCAAAACATTTTTTTACAGTACATAATACCGATTATAGGAAGTATGCATAATTATTAGCATTTAATAAAAGGAAGGAGTATATGTGATAATAATTAAAAAAGTCACATGAAAAATATGAAAATACTAGTTTTAGGTGGAAACGGATTTATAGGAAAAAATTTATGTACATATATAAGCTCTATGGGACATGACGTTATATCATTTGATATGGATTATGGTTTCCGTGAATCGACAAAAATAACTTACGTTAAAGGCGATTTTTTTCAAGATGATGATTTAATTCCATATTTAAAAGATGTTGATGTAGTTTTCCATGCAATAAGTACAATAAATCCAGGCAATTCAAATAATAAATATATGCAAGGATATACACATGATTTTCTTCAATCGGTAAAGCTGTGTGATCTTTCTAAGCAGTATCATTTTAAAATAATCTATTTATCTTCTGGAGGAACAGTGTACGGTTTTCAAACTCATATGCCAATTGACGAAGAAACTTTGGCTATACCTATAAATCATTATGGTAATTTAAAACTTTGCATCGAAAACACCTTCAGAACATTTAATAAGCAATTTAATACTAACGTTATTATAGCGAGAATTGCCAACCCATATGGTCCTGGTCAGGATTATTCCAAGGGAGTGGGATTTATTGATGCAGCTTTAAAACGAGCAATACACAATCAAACCATTGAAATTTGGGGAGATGGAACAGTTATAAGAGATTATATATATATTGATGATGTATGTCACATGCTCGCTTCATTAATTTACTATGAAGGCAAAGAATCTGTTTTTAATATTAGTTCAAATTCAGGAGTATCTCAGAATGAGATCATCAAAATAATACATAAAATGGTTCCAGATATATCTGTAAAATATTTACCTGCTAGATCTGTAGATGTTCCTGCAATAATATTAAATAATACTAAAATTTTATCTGTATGTAAGGAACAATGTATTGAAATAGAGGAAGGCATTACAAAGTATTATAAATATTTACAAAATTTAATATAAGAGGTAAAAAAATGAAATATGATTATTTAATAGTTGGTGCAGGATTATTTGGAGCTGTTTTCGCCCATGAAGCTTCTAAAGCAGGAAAAAAATGTTTAGTCATTGATCGCAGAAAACATATTGCGGGAAATTGTTTTTGTGAAAGTATTGAGGGTATTAATGTACATACCTATGGTGCACATATTTTTCACACTTCCAATAAAGCAATATGGGATTATGTTAATCAGTTTTCAGAATTTAATAACTTTGTATTAACTACAATGGCATGTTACAAAGACCAAGTTTACAATCTTCCGTTTAACATGAATACATTTAGTAAAATCTGGGGGATTAAATATCCAAATGAAGCTCGAAATATAATTAATAATCAAATAAAAAAGTTAGATATCAAAATACCAAAAAATTTAGAAGAACAGGCAATTTCGTTAGTGGGACCCGATATATTTGAACGTTTAATAAAAGGATATGTTGAAAAACAATGGGGACGTGATGCAAAAGATCTTCCCGCATTTATAATAAAAAGATTACCATTACGATTTACATATAATAATAATTATTATTTTGACAGATATCAAGGAATACCTATTGGAGGTTATAATCCAATTATTAAAAAAATGCTATCAACTTCTGATGTATTACTTAAAACTGAGTATAAGGATTTTATTAAAGAAAATCCTAATATAGCTGAAAAAACAATCTATACTGGAATAATTGACGAGTATTTTGATTATCAACTTGGTGTTTTAGAATATCGTTCTGTTATGTTTGATACAAAAGTATTAGAATGCGATAACTATCAAGGATGTGCTGTTATGAGCTTTACAGAACGTGATATACCATATACAAGAATAATTGAACATAAACATTTTGAATTTGGCTGCCAACCTAAAACTGTTGTTTCTTTTGAATATTCAAGAGAATGGAAGCCTGGCGATGAACCGTATTATCCTATTAATGATGAAAAAAATTCATGTCTTTATCAAAAATATAAGGAATTAGCAGAAAATACACCTAATGTAGTATTTGCAGGTCGTTTAGGTGAATATAAATATTATGATATGGATAAAGTTATAGAAGCAGCATTACACTTAATAGAAAAAGAAATTAAATAGTAAAGGACTTAAACTTTATGTGCAATATTAAAATATTTGTTACACACATTCCAAATAAAGAGGATGAAATTATAAATAACAATCTTATGATTAATGTGGTAGCAGGTGCAGATTATCAAACAAAACCATTATCTGATTCTTTTGTACCAGATAATACAGGAGATAATATATCAAAAAAAAATAAGGCTTATTGTGAATTAACCACGCAATATTGGGCTTGGAAGAATATAAAAGCGGATTATTATGGTTTCTGTCATTATAGGCGTTTTCTGTCTTTGACAAATAAAAAATATACCAGTAATGATCCAAGTGGAAGAGGTCAAATTTATATAAAAGTATTAAATGATACTACAGCGCATATGTATCAACTAGACAACGATAGATCTATGCAAGCATATATTGAAAAATTTGATTGTATCTTACCATGTAAGCAAAATTTAAGTACTTTACCTACACCTATTGGAAAACAACAGAATGTCTATAAACATTTTGAAGGCCATAACAGACTTTTTATGAATGGAGAAGATTTACAGATATTACTGGATATTATATCTGAAAAATTTCCTCAATATTTTTCTATTGCAAATGAATTTTTAAATCAGTCTTTTTTTTGGGGATATAACTGTTTTATCCTTAAAAAAGAATACTTTTTTGAATTATGTGATTTTGAATTCAGTGTATTGAAAGAACTTGAAAATAGGATTGATATGTCTAATTATAACCAACAAATGGCTAGAATGCCTGGCTTTATGGGAGAAATACTTTCTTGTATATACTTTTATAAATTAATAAAAGAAAAGCCGAACTTAAGATTATCAGAAGTTCAACTACTATACTTTGAAAATACTTTAAAAAATACTCAGATTAACCCCATAAAAACAAATAATATTCCAATAGTATTTAATATTGATAATATTCCTCCTTTTTTATTCTTAGTTACAATAAAATCATTACTAAATAATATTTATAAAGCAGAACAATATGATATTATAATTTTACATTGGAATATATCCTCTAATTTTATTAAACTTTTTGATGAACAATTTTATGACTATACTAATATACGGGTTTCCTATATTAACTTATGCAATATCTATGATACTCTTAAAGAACGTCATTTGTATCCTGCAGATTCTCGTATATTGCTTCCATGGATATTAAGTGAGTATAATAGTGTAGCCTGTTTTAACTGGAATATCCTATTTAATCAAAATATTAAAAATCTTAATACTATCAGTTTAAACGACCAGTTAATAATAGGTTGTAAAGATATCTTAATGATAGGTATGGCAAATGATGTCTCTGATAAATATGAAAAATTTCTTGTAGACGATTTAAAAATTGAAGACAAGAATAATTTACTAGATTATCGGGCATTTATTATGAACTTATCTCAAATTAGGCAGACTATGCAACCTTTAAAAATGCTCAATCAGCTTAATAACATTGGACAAAATAAAAAATTATCTATTTCTGAAGAATTAAATATCATTTTTCAAAAGAAAATGTTTTTAGAATGTTATGAATTGCTTTATTACTATACCGAAGATATTAATGAAACTCGAGTTATCAAACAAGCTCCATTAAACTTATATAATAAATATAATGCTAATGAGAATAAAGCTTTTTTAATAAGTTATAATCCAAGTTGTTTAGGAAGTTTGAATGGATCTAAAATTAATATAGCATATTGGAATATTGCTAGAACCTTAGACGTCTATCATTTATTATTAGAACATTTTTCTTTTGTATTATGTAGTTCTGGGATTCAACCTTTAAAACATAGATCTCTTAGCAATAAAGCAAAGGGGTGTTTAAGATGTATTAGAGACCATGGATTTTTATACACAGTAAAATATGGTATAAAAAAAATAATTGCTCTTAATTAATAAATAGTTTAACTGGACCTATGTCAATACTTTTTTTGTCCAAAATATTGACATAGGTCCACTTTTATATGCTAGGTCTTCCTGAAAATTTTCAAGATATGCCTTAAAAACTTTAAACGGTAATAATTAGAGACAGTTATCTTATGCTAACTGCACCACTCCTTAACAGTATGACTGCTGAAGCGTTCGTTATATTCGCAGATTTGCTCTGCCCAATCACGAAATCAGTACTGATGCGCAACTAAAGATGTTGTAGAATTTAATAGACTATCCCCCACCTTAGGAGATTAATAAAGTTGAGCATTTACTTTTTTACTTGGTGAGTCAGTCTATTATCTCAGATTTATGGTAAGCGCCAAATGTTAGGGTATCCCAACACATCTACCCTGGCACCAACATGTGATGTCAGGGTTGCGAGCGTTTTACTCTGATTTTTTGTTACATTCTATCCTGGCTTTTTCGCTCCACGGTGCGAGATCTTGAAATTCTGCATCGGTAGTATCTTTGCCTGGGCGGCTGTCGAGCAGGTATTGCAGATAGTTGTATGGGTGCAGCCCATGCACTTTCGCCATCTCTACCATGGTATAAACTACCATACTCGCATTTGCACCATCCTGGCTGTCGCTGAACAGCCAGTTCTTGCGGCCTAAGGTTAGCGGTCTGATTGAATTCTCCGATGGATTATTGCTCAGGCTGCAGCGTCCATCTTCGAGATATGTCATCAGCGTGTCTTTTCGATTTCGGATATAAGTCACTGCCCGATCCATGCGGCTTCCCTTTTCTGAACGCTGCGCATCCAGCCAGCGCATGAAACCTTCCACTACAGGCTTCTGATCCTTCTGGCGGCGTTTGTAAACCTGCATATAAGACAATTCCTTTTCCTTATAGCTGCGTTCATACTCAAACAGCTTGTTACAATACAGAACGCCTTGAACTGCCGGATGGCTGTAGTCCTTATCATGGCCGGTTGGAATGGCTTCGATCAGATATCTCCGGATATGGGCGTAACAACAGCATCTTCGGATATTTTTCAGCTTGTTATAACCACTGTAACCATCAGCCATGACATTCGTTCCATCCGCGATTCCTTTCAGGAAGTCCGCCGCATGTTCTCCGGCACGCGTCTCTGAATAATGGTACAGGATGATGGGCGGCAGCCTGTCTTCTCCGGAACGCATCAGCCAGACATAGGACTTACTCTGCGGTCTCCGGCCAGGTTCATTTAAGATCTGGATGGGTGTTTCATCTGCCATCAGGAAATGTCGTTTCAGTAACTCACGGTGAAAGTAGTCATACACGGGTTTCAGATAATTCCGGGAACAGGTGATAATCCAACCCGCCATGGTCGTTCTGCTGATGCTGACTCCAAGGAGTTCAAATCCTTTTTCCTGTCGATACAGCGGAAGCGCATCTGCATACTTTTCATACATGATGTGTGACACAAGGGATGATGAGGCATAGCCTCCAGGGATTAGTGCCGCAACTCCTTCATCCTTGATAAACTGTGGGACTTCCGTATCCTTGCAGACAGGGTAGCCATACGTGGTTGCAACGTACACAATACGTTCCAGCTTTGCTTTGGTGTAACGCAGCTCTGTCCTGATTTCTTCATGGCCGATCGGAACCATCATGGTTCCACAGGCAGGACACTGTTTTTCTTCGTCTGTCAGTGTATCCACCTCTTCATAATAGATTGGCAGATTTGCGAACATCTCGTCATAGTTCGCTTTGGGCTTACGCCCTCGTTTGCTGGCGTTCACTTCGATAAACTCCGGTTCAATGAGTTCCGGAATTGGTTCTTCCCCGGAAT
>NZ_JBKVCZ010000009.1:0-35467 GCF_046966825.1 Hungatella sp.
GGAGGTACTATGGAGCATATCAGATACAAGAAAGAAACCGAAGTCGTGACTTTTCAGGGAAAGGAAATCACGCTGGAAAATCTCTCCCCGGTGTTCACGCCGGAGCAGGAAGCGGCAAAACGCCGGGAGCTGGAACAGCAGCTTTATGAGGTGTTCCGCAAATATGCCGATAAGCGGAAGAAAGAGGAAGCCGGGGCGTAAGGTTTTCCGAAGCCATCGTTGATTTACGGGGCTGCTGGCAGTATAATAGAATTGTCAGCAGCTCCGTTTCTTTTTGAAGAAAAGGAGCGACAAAATGAATAACAGAATAGACGCAATCTATGCAAGGCAATCGGTGGACAAAAAGGACAGCATTTCCATTGAAAGCCAGATTGAGTTTTGCAAATACGAATTGAAAGGCGGTAACTGTAAGGAATATACAGACAAAGGATACAGCGGCAAGAACACAGACCGTCCGAAGTTTCAAGAACTGGTGCGGGACATCAAGCGGGGCTTGATTGCAAAGGTCGTGGTTTACAAGCTCGACCGTATCAGCCGTTCCATTCTGGACTTTGCCAACATGATGGAGCTGTTCCAGCAGTACAATGTGGAGTTTGTGTCCTCTACGGAAAAGTTTGATACCTCCACCCCGATGGGGCGGGCGATGCTGAATATCTGTATCGTGTTCGCCCAGCTTGAACGGGAAACGATACAGAAGCGGGTGACAGACGCTTACTACTCCCGCAGTCAGCGGGGCTTCAAGATGGGCGGGAAAGCCCCTTACGGCTTCCATACAGAGCCGATTAAGATGGACGGTATCAACACAAAGAAGCTGGTGGTAAACCCGGACGAAGCGGCAAATATCCGGCTGATGTTTGAGATGTACGCCCAGCCCACAACCTCCTACGGGGACATTACCCGGTACTTTGCCGAACAGGGGATTTTATTCAACGGCAAAGAGCTGATACGCCCCACGCTGGCGCAGATGTTACGCAATCCTGTCTATGTGCAGGCAGACCTTGATGTGTACGAATTTTTCAAAAGTCAAGGGACAGTCATTGTCAATGACGCTGCCGATTTTACAGGCATGAACGGCTGCTATCTGTATCAAGGGCGGGATGTGAAGCCCAGCAAAAAGAACGACTTGAAAGACCAAATGCTGGTGCTGGCTCCCCATGAGGGCATTGTCCCCTCCGACATCTGGCTGACCTGCCGCAAGAAGCTGATGAACAACATGAAAATCCAGTCTGCCCGAAAAGCCACCCACACATGGCTGGCGGGAAAAATCAAGTGCGGGAACTGCGGGTATGCCCTTATGAGTATCTTCAATCCCTCCGGCAAGCAATACCTTCGCTGTACGAAACGGCTGGACAATAAAAGCTGTGCCGGGTGCGGGAAAATCATCACTTCGGAACTGGAAGCGGTTGTTTATCAGCAGATGGTAAAGAAACTGGCAAGCTACAAGACGCTGACAGGCAGAAAGAAAGCGGCAAAGGCAAACCCGAAAATTGCAGCACTGCAAGTGGAGCTTGCCCATGTGGACAGCGAGATTGAAAAGCTGGTGGACAGTCTGACGGGCGCAAACAATGTCCTGCTCTCCTATGTGAATGTGAAGATAGCGGAACTGGACGGACGCAAGCAGGAACTTCTGGCGAGGATAGCGGAGCTGACGGTGGAAGCCATCAGCCCGGAACAGGTCAGCCAGATTTCCGGCTACCTCGACACTTGGGAGAATGTATCCTTTGACGACAAGCGGCGGGTGGTGGATTTGATGATTACCACCATAGCCGCCACAAGCGACAGCTTGAATATCACATGGAAAATCTGACGGGCGGAACACCTCCCGTCAGATACCTACCCTGTGTAGTCCCTTGTAAACTGTACTTTAGCAATTGCAAAATATAAAGAATATATACGTGAGAATGAACATCGAGACACTTCAGAATCGGATGACGAAATTTATGAAAAGGTGATTCATAAATATAAAACGAGAATATGTGATGCAGTTAATGAAATGTGTGGATTATCTATCCATACAAATCCTGAAACAATATGTGGAGTCATACGATATAAGGATTTGGATTTGGATGACAATATCATATCCGATTATGATGTTTTTTGCTTCAATAAAAATGATCTTGATAAATACAAACCAGGGATGATCAACAAAGTGAAACAACTGGACGAAATAAAAGAAAATCCACTTAATCCAATCCAAACGTATTGTTTCATGTTTGAGGATTGGAAAGATATCCTCGGATATCAAATGTCGGATGTGTCATTGCATCTGTATCCGATGGATGAAATCATAACGGCAATCATCCATGAACTTACCTGGTTTGGATATGATTATGAGACTTCACAGAAAAACCGTGAGAAGGAAATAGCGGTTTTAGATGACAGGATGAATTATGATCCGGAGAAGTGCATCAGTGCAGAGGAACTGTTTGAACAATTAGAAGCAGAAATTGATTCCTACTATGATGAAACTCCAGAAGAAAAAGCAAAAAGAAAAGCAGACGAGAAAGAAAAGAGGGAACGGACACGAAAAATGGAAGATTCCTTAATTATTGAAAATTATAATTATAAAATTGATTATTGGGATTCTTATTATGTGGAGCAATCTGAATAGTGATTTAGAAAGTAAAAAGAGGCAATGCCTCTTTTTTTGATTTTTTTTAGTTGTTTTGGAAAAATCACTACATACTATCTATGTATTGCAGAATAATCGAGAATTAGCAATCACATCAGCTACTCAGTGCTATCTTAAGGCAGATTGGGAGCTTCAATATAATATTCGTGAAAAGAGAGGAAATTAAAATGATTAAACGTTGTGTAGAATGTAAAACTGAAAAAGATTATCCAAAGTATTTCGAGTTTTGTCCAGTATGTGGTGGAAAGCTTGAAAAGCTTACAATGAAGGAATACATCATGACCATGTATGATAAGGGAACTGCGGTTCGTACAATTGCTGGAAATATCCGTAAGAACCCATTGTTTGTTTGCGACATCATCAACCGTGAGCTAGCAAAAACAAATACTGTACCGAACTATATTCAGACCGAATATATTGATCAGATCAGACCTTTTGTATCGGACAATGATTGGGACGGAAAGTTAAAGCCAATCAAGGAACAGCTTCCAGAGGATTGTACATATGATACGATTGCTTATGTAGCTGACATGGTAAGACGTGAGGGAAGATTATCTCATGAGGAAATGGTAAACTGCGTTGATAACGCAATTCGTGAAGGCAAGTCTCCTGAGGAAATCATGGAGGCGTCTGGAGCCAATACATACATTGTAGAACGTGAAATCGTAAGAATGATTCGCGAAGAGGGAGTAAATGCTACTCCATATATTCAGGCAGAATATGCAGATGATATTGTGACAAAAGCAACTGCCGGTGATTGGGATCGAAAACTCAGAACGTTGAAGGATGGCATGCCGGAGGATTGTAGTTATCTTACAATCAAGGCCGTACTTGCAGCTAACGCTCTTTAAATAAATCATATATAAAACAGGGTTCATACCCTGTTTTTTTATAGAAAAAATAATAAGCCTTTATAGAAAAAACATCCGATACATACTAATTTTAAAATCAAATGAAGGAGAAATTAATATGGAAAGTCTTGCAAATTTAATATTTACCGTGTTTAAATCAAAAGACAAATTCAGCTTGAAAGAATTATACGAAGCTTTTTCAGATAAACCAAATACAACGTTACGGGCGCGGATATATGACAATCTGGGAGTAAAATTTGAAAAGATAGCCAAAGGCATATATTGTACAAAGGATGACAAAAACACATGCCTGTTAATGGAAGATGACGGACGTGATTTATCAATGTTCGAAGACCAATCCATCGACTGTATCATAACCGACCATCCTTGGGATGATAAAAAATCCAATATTGGCGGCGGCCGTAAGTTTGCATTATACAACTGTTTCAATTATACATTGGAGGACTTTAAAGAAAAAGCGAGGGTGTTAAAGGATGGAGCTTTTCTGGTCGAGATTATCCCATCTGAAAATGAGTCCAACTATAAATATCTTTATCAGATCAAACAGTATGCAGAGGAGTGCGGTCTTCTCTATTATTCAAAAGTCCCTTGGAAAAAAGGAACCTTTGTTAGCAATACTGGAAGGAAAGCAAAAAACACACAGGATGTGATGATTTTCTCCAAAGGAAAGGCAAGGTCTCTTAGGTTAGATGCAAAAAAGACAAAGGAAACAGGAACCTCAATGTATATGAGTGGAACGGCCAAAATGCTTCCGACTGAATTTAACCATCAATATGTTTCAAGAAAGGAACGTATTCATCAGGCCGAAATCCCAGTAGCACTCATCGAGGACATCCTTGATTATGTCACGGTAGAAAATGAGATAGTACTTGATCAGTTCGCAGGCAGCGGATCTGTTGGTGTAGCGGCACTTAACAAAGGAAGAAGCTGTATCTTAAAAGAAATAGCAAAAGAAAACATTGATAAGATAGTGGAGCGGTTCAAGGCACTTGGGTATGACAATCAGGTCGTTAATGTTGTTTGATTCAATATATGGGAAAGGAAGATCGTTATGTCGGTTTATTTGATTTCAGATACACACTTTGGAGATGAAGCAATCATACGTTATGAAAAGTGGCCATTTGAGGATAGCAATGATTATTTGGATACATTCGTCCATACTTGGAACCAGACAATCATGCCAGAAGATGAGATTTACCACATGGGAGATGTCTCATCATTAGGAAAAGAAAAAACAAAAGATATCTTAGACCAGCTATGTGGGCATAAATATCTTATTATGGGAAACCATGACAGGCACTTATCTATCATGGATTGGCATGATATCGGGTTTGAGAAGGTATATGACCATCCTGTCTTAATTGATGGATTTGTACTTTTGTCCCATGAACCACTCTATATGACATTAAACATGCCATATGTTAACATATTTGGGCATGTACATGGAAACCCTAATTATAAAGATGTTTCTCCATGTGGTTATTGTGCATGTGGAGAACGAAATAACTGGACGCCTCAACTGTATGATGCCATCTGTTCATTGATAAAAATGCAAAGGAGCAATTTAGTAGGAGTGTGATTTAATTAAGTGAGTTATTCTACATCATATTAAAGTAAATAAAAAACAAAAGGAGAAATATATGGAACAATATAAGGTAAAATTAACACTTGGAGATTGGTCAGAAGATGGTCATGGACATTATGATAGTTATAAATACATATCAAATTATCCAGTCGATATGATTCAGCAGGCATATAAGGACAGTTGTAGGAAAACAGGATTAAGTTTTAATCATAATGAAGATTATACCGGTTTGGGACTAAGACACCGTTCACTGATGCAGATATGGACCGAATATCAATCTTGTGAAATTTCAAAAGAAGCATGTAAGATTTTAAAGAAATATGGGATTGATGCAACCGAATATTTTGATGATATTGATGATCAGTGTATATCTACAGAAGGTGCTGCTGCATTAATCATGGACTTTATTGGGCTTAGTATGCCGCAGGACTGGTCATACAAGCCTGTCAAAGATGACTTTGAAGCAATCAATGGATGGTGGAATGGTAATCTTAACGTACAATTTGGATATGGATTGTACGTTGATTAAAAACCAGTATATGTCAGTTAAACCGGGCAAGTGGATGATTATGGATTTGAAGTAAAAACACAATAAAAGCGGAAATTTCCGCTTTTATTTTTTTAATCGTTAATCGGTTCTGTTTCACTACATTATACTAATATAAAATTAAAAAGAAGGAGAAAACATATGTATATATTAAATGAAACTGAAATCAATAAATTACAGGAACTAAAAGGAACCAGAGGTGGCTCAGATCGTTTCTTTGACATGATTGAAGAAATCTATTCAAATGATGCTGAAACCATGGCAGATATCCATAAATGCAGGGAAATGAAAGACTCTTTAGATTGGATTGAATCATGGCCAGCTCATGAAAAAACAAAAAACATGTATTATGAATATATGGACGAACTATTAGAAAAAATCGGATACCATAAGTAATGGGCTGTGGAGGATAAAGTGAAATGAAAGATGGTATATTTAAAAGTCTTATAATAGACTCATATAAAAAAGCGCAAGAGGGCAATTTGACAGGCATTGTTTATGGCGCACTTTTAACAATTGGTTATTCGGAGATTGAAGATATAAGTAAATTCGTGGAATTCATGAACCCGGATATGCTTCATTTAAAATCAAAACTGACAGATTGTGAGATTGATGTATATTCATGGGAACTGGAAGGCTATAAAGTGAAGCATAGTGAAAATACGATTTATATAAAAGTGAAAAACAAGCCGGAAATTCCGATTATGTATTAATGAATGAGGGAGGTCATAATGACAGGACAGGAACTATATGAAAGAGTTAAAAAAGGCTGGAATCCAACGGTCCGGTTTACAGATTGTGTTGCAGACTCTGACTCACAATACGAAGAAGGTATGATGGGAAAAGTTATCTCTGCTGAATTAGATGCAAATTCTGATTGTGTCATTTTTATAATCGCAGAAGATAGATATGCCGAGTTCAACAAGAAGCAGGAAAAACCTGTTTGGTATGAAAGCCCATATACAGATAACCGTGTGACAAAAAGTGAGCTTGGTGGTAGAAAAGCGAGCGATATCGTCTATGAATGTACAGACATGGATCTTGGCAATTTTGAGATTGTGAATGATGGAAGCCTGCTTCTCTATGAAGAATATTGCAGAGAGAACTCAAACATGTCATATCTTTCGTGGCTGGAAGATACAATCATAAAATTAAAGGGAGAGAGTGAAGAGAATGAAAATCACGAAAATTCAGAAAAAAACTTATGAGATAAATCCGACTGTATGGAGACTGAATATGACGGTAGGTTCTTTAGTTAGTAAAAGAAAGAGCCTACAAATGGATTATCATCCGTTTGAAACTTGTTTCCTATGTGATACGAAATTGGAAGATGATTTTGACCCAAATGTTGCAATGGTAAAAAATCTAGGAAATCGATTTTTTTGTAATAGATGTGGAAAAAAAATACAGACAGATAAGTCGGATAATCCCACATGTGAACCATTGAAAATGGGAGATGATGATATCGGATTAATCAAGAGTGGGAAAGACTATGATATCTGGTATGAACCAATCACAGATATAATGAACGGTTTTGTAGTGAGAAATAATGACGGGAATATTATCGAAATATACACGAAAGAGGAACAGGGAATGTAATGGATGAAAAGAAAATGATTGACAAAAAGGTTCTGATTGAATATCTTATGGAACACTATCAATATCCATGGAAATTTCATGACCTGCTAACTGGAATCAGTGAGTTACCGACAGAACCGGAGAGACCTGAATGGATTCCAGTCCATTGCAAGCTCCCAGTTGTAGAGGGCATCCATGATTGTCTAGTTTTTGATTGCAAAACAGGACAAAGTTTTGAAGATGAATTATACTTTGACTCATCTACCTTTGTATCAGAAGAAGGATGGCATGTGATTGCTTGGAAAAACAAAAGGAGGGATTAGCCTCCTTTTTTATTATCATAAACCATATCACGAATCAACCGGAACATCAGCTGGGTCTTTTACTTCTTTGTAAAATGAGTAATTTCCATTACCAAGATCACCTAATAAGACATAAGTACTTTTATATTGAAATAGCCATAACCGATAGGCATCGGCACAATGACCTAGGCATGTCAAAATGCCAGGTTTCAGATTTTTTAAAGTTCTATCAAGAAAAATAAGTTCTCTTAATTCAGCCGCATCCTTACTCATATCAAGATTCAGCCATAAAAAATCAGTATAATCGATGATAGATACGAAGCGGTAAGTCCCATCATCAGCATATTCTAATAGGACCATATAATCCTTATCAAGTGTCCACGCCTTCTCATTTGGATAATAGCAAAAAATCGAAAAATTCTCATAACCTCTTTCAGCACTTTGAGCTATGTACTCAATGGTTCCATTTCGAATTAAAGAAGTAAGTGTGGGATCATTCTCAATTTCCTTTTTTATTTTTAATATTTTACTAATCAGATTCATTTGATGACCTCCTTATTATATGTTTTCCATTTATCTTTATTTCATATAATATGGAGGTTTGATTTTCATGATAAAAGGATGGAATCATCATGTCTCATCTATGCTGCTTAGAAGTTTCTGTATTACATCTTCTGCGGAAGAACATTTAAAGTAATGTGTGGCTACCTTGTTCCCATTAGTATATTCGATTGTAATACCATCTTCTCTAGAAAGTGTGTTGACTAAATAGTAACCCGAATAATCGTTTGCATTTGAATCGCTAAAACTATACCAATTCCCATAACAATATAACAATGCGGATGGCCCAATTGCCTTTAAATTACAGTATTGGGCATACATAAGTTTCAAGTCATTGTCCTTATCAAAGGTTACGTCAATATAATCACCGGAATCAGCATATTTCTGCTTTGCAACACCATCCGTATATGCAATTATATATTTAAGCGTTTTACCACCCGATAATTTATTGTATTCTTGGGATGTAAAAGATAAATCGTGTTCAGCAATAAGAGTTTCCAGTTCTTCCACTGTTGTATTAGGTGTAAAGGATACAAATAAAGTCTGTAACGTATCATATTCAACCACCTTAATATCCTCAGTCTCTGGGACCGTGGCTGGTTCTGTGATTTTAATATTTGGTATAGAAACCTCCGTTTCGACATTGGCTGTTTCCTCTACCACTATATTATCTGTAGTTTCAATTGTTTCTGAATGAGAAGCACAACCAGTGAAGATTGTTGAGATGACAAAAAAAGTAATTAATCCTCGTTTCATAATCATAAACACTCCCTCTTATTTTATCTGTTTTAATTATAACACATAAATATGTAATTGGCTCAATAACCATTCGGGTTGTTTATTTCTTTTAACGGCTAAAAGCATGACATACTATTTGTGTCACTCACTAAGTCAAGAAGGAGAATATCATGAAACAGATTACGAAAATTGCTTTAACCGGTGGTCCATGTGCAGGTAAAACAAGTGGAATCAGTTGGATCATCAACTATTTTACAAATAAAGGTTACAAAGTGTTAATTGTATCAGAGGCAGCAACTGAATCCATTAATGGAGGTGCAAAACCATGGGAGGTTTCCACAGTTGCTTTTCAAACAGGTTTATATCACCTCATTAAATCAAAAGAACGTTTTTATGAGAATCATGCAAAATCACTGGATTCAGATAAGATATTAATTGTATGCGATCGAGGATCTTTGGATGCAGAAGCATATCTATCACCAGAGGATAAGGAGAGATGGTTAGAGGAACTAGGATTGACTGAGACAATGATGATGGCTGATTATGATGCCGTATTCCATTTGGTAACAGCTGCAAAGGGAGCAGAACAGTTTTATGTATGGAACAATCCTGATTCAGATGATAAAGGTAATAATGAAGCCAGATCAGAATCTCCAGAATTAGCAGCAGAAATTGATGATAAAACAATTGCAGCATGGACAGGGCATTCCCATCTTAGGATTATTGATAATTCTACTGATTTTGATAAGAAGATGCTAAGGCTTGTAACGGAAATTGCTTCTTTTTTAGGAGAACCCGAACCTTTTGAAATCGAAAAGAAATTTCTGATTGAGTATCCGGACATTAATATCCTTGAATCACTTCCAAACTGTCAGAAGGTTGAAATTTTACAGATGTATCTGATGAATAATGATACGGATGAAGTGCGTATCAGGCAGCGTGGTGATGGGAATGATTTTATATACACAAAAACAACGAAGAAAACAATTACTGGATTAAAAAGGGTAGAAAAAGAAAAGAATCTATCAAAGGAAGAATATCTAAAAGAGATGTTGAATGTGGATTATACGTTAAACCCAATTAGGAAAAGCCGATATTGTCTTTCCTATTTAAATACATACATTGAGATCGATATATATCCATTCTGGGATAAGTATGCCATTATGGAAATCGAACTGGCAGAAGAGGAGGATTCTTATCAAATTCCAGATTTCATTCATGTCATCAAAGAGGTTACAGAAGATGAGTCATTTAAAAATGCGGAACTTGCAAGACAGTCTATTAAGGAAGCTTATCTGGATGGAAAGATTGACTGTGCTCACTCATGCTTTAAGTTTATGGATAAACAGTGTAAAAACCAAAAATCAAGGGTTGATAATGCAGAAGATGAATATGAAAGAATGAAAAAAGGGTGCCATTTTGAAGATGAAATGAGTTTGGTTGACTCTTCCAAGGAGGATGTATTGAGTGAAAAGGCAAAACTTGATGCCTATGTTGATATCAAGATATCTATGGAAAAGTGGTGGAGGAAAGTGCGGCACGAAAAAACAGAATTTAATCAGAGGGAATGATTATGTATAATGAACATGTTTATTGTAAAGAATATCGTGAACTGAAGGATACAATTATTAATATCCTAAATGGAGATGATACGGACACAGATATATCTGAATTGGAGGCTAGAATCCAGGATATTTATGAGGAAGGCAAAATGCCCTCTAGCCAATATGATGATTTAATGTCTTATATCTTTGATTTGTTATAATAAAGGACCCATTTAGGGTTCTCAGACTGTAGACAACTAGCCTCCTAATAGGAGGCGGTTGTCTTTTTTCTTTCACTCAGGATTTCGATGTAGTATAATAGTACTATACGAAAGTGAGGTTTTTTCTTATGATGGGGAAAAAAGATTATTCAGAACGTTCTCAGGTACAGATTGCAAGCCTGGATGACCTCGTCCCTTCCGGTCATCTGGTTCGAAAGCTGGAGGAAGCCATTGATTTAAGCTTTATTTATGACGAGGTTAAAGATCTCTACAAACCTTATGGCAGGGAAAGCATTGATCCCGTTGTATTAATGAAAATCGTGATCCTCCAATACGTGTTTGGCATCCCTTCCATGCGCAAAACAATCAAAGAGATTGAAGTGAATCTTGCTTACCGCTGGTATCTGGGATACGGCCTGTATGAGGATATCCCTCATTTCTCTACCTTTGGGAAGAACTATACCAGACGCTTTAAGGATACGGATCTTTTTCAAAAGATATTCTCCCGGATTCTAATGGAGGTGGATGCCTGTGGTTTCCTGGATACGGAAAGTCTTTTTATTGATGGTACCCACATCAAAGCCAGTGCAAACCCTCATAAATATCAGAATGAAACCATGGAAAAAGAAGCCCGATGTTACGAAAAGGAGCTGCAGGAGGAAATAGAGAAGGACAGGCTGGAACACGGGAAAAAGCCATTGAAAGAAAAAGAGTCCACGCCAGAGACCATAAACAAAAAGGTCAGCACTACCGATCCCGACAGTGGCTGGTTCCACAAAGGGGAACACAAGCAGGTGTTTGCTTATGCAGCCAATACCTGCTGTGATAAAAATAATTATGTCATAGATTTTGAAGTGACAGCAGGGAATGTCCACGACAGCGTATCCTTTTGGGAACTGTACCGGAAAGTAAGCGAACGGGTAAAATATCCTAAATACTATGTAATGGATGCAGGCTATAAGATACCAGCAATCGCAAGAACGCTAATCGAGGAAGGAAAGGTTCCGGTTATGCCCTATAAACGTCCAATGACAAAGAAAGGGTATTTTCGAAAAAGCGATTATGTATATGATGAATACTTTGACTGTTATTTATGCCCGAATAATCAGATCCTAAAATACAGCACAACAAACCGTGATGGATACCGAGAATACAAAAGCGATGGAAAAAAGTGTAAGGATTGTCCGTACCAAAACCAATGTACAGGAAGCAAAGACCATGTAAAGGTGGTAAGCCGCCATGTATGGGAGGGGTACATGGAAAAGGTGGAGGAAATCCGTCATCAGACAGGGATGAAAGAAATCTATCAGAAACGGAAAGAAACCATCGAACGAGTCTTTGCAGACGGAAAAGAAAAACATGGAATGAGATATACACAGTACAGAGGATTGGCAAAAGTGACAATGGAGCTGACCCTTTTATTTGCATGTATGAATCTAAAGAAACTGGCAATCTGGAAATGGAGAAAGGGCGGGCTAAGGAAACCCTGTTCTTTTGTCTGTATATTCGAACCAATATATCTCTATATAAAATTCAAAATGGTTCCGGGTGCATCGCACCAGGAACCATTTTGTCTACAGTCTGAGGACCCATTTAGGGTTCTTTTTTAGTCCTGGTTAACATATTTGTAATAAAATTGTAATGTTTTTCCATCAAATCTACAATTTTATCTAGAACTTTATTTCATACTAGTATATGCAAAACAAATTATAAAGGAGATATTGTATATGAATAGAAATAAAAAGTTAATCGCTATTTTGTCAACTGCTGCAGTTCTTGCATTAGGCTCATCTATGTGTTCTTTTGCTGCTACTGGTTGGCAAGCTGACGGATCTACTTGGAAATATTATGATAGGGACGGATATACAGTCACAGACCAGTGGAAGAAATCAGGTGATGAGTGGTATTATCTTGACAGTGATGGAAGAATGGCTGTTAACGAACTGATTGAAGACGGAGATACCTATTATTATGTTGATGGCTCCGGTCGGATGGTAAAAAATCAGTGGCAGTATCTGGAGGATGAGGATGGTGAGTTCTACTGGTTCTATTTCCAGAATACAGGTAAAGCCAAAGACGATGGTTTCTTAACGGTTGACCAGCACAAATATCATTTTACAGATGGAAAGATGGATGAAGGCTGGTTACAGGATGACGACGATACATACTATTTAAATTCAGAACATGATGGAACATATGGTTCTGTAAAGACTGGATGGGTATATATTGACGACTTCGATGATGATGACGATGTTAATGCTGACGAGGAAGGTTGGTATTACTTTGGTACTAATGGAAAAATGGTAACGAATGAAGAAAAGAAAATAAATAATGCCTACTACGTATTCGATGAAAACGGATTGATGCTTGATAACTGGGTAGAATTCACAGAAGGGTCTACTGCAACAAGTTCGGATGCCTCTTCAGACACCAGCATCTACAAGTATTACAAAGCCGGAAACGGTGCCCGTGTAGATGGATGGCTTTATCTTGATGATATGGGAGAAGAGGATGAAGGAAGAGAAACAGAAGAGGGTTGGTATTACTTCAAGAAAGGTATTCCATATTCAGCTTCCTACAAAACAACTGAAATCGCTGACAATTATGGTGTCGCAAAGATTAACAGCAAGGTTTACTGCTTTGATGATTTAGGAAAGATGGTAACTGGTAAGGTTGAAGGTTCTGATGATAATTGGTTCTATTTTGATCCGGATAGCGGAGCAATGAAGCAGGGTAAAGTCAAGATTACAGATGATGATGACCTTGATGATGGAACATATTACTTCAATGATAAAGGTTCTCTTGGTGAGAAGGGTGAATCTAAGACTGGTGTTGTAAAAGGATACTTATATGATAATGGTGAGTTAGTTGAAGCCGAAGACGGTATGAAATACGAAAAAGTAACCGTAGGCGGTAAGGATTACTTAGTCAATGAATCAGGTAAGGTAAAGACATCAGGCACCGTAAAAGATGGTGATGATGTTAAGTGGACCGTCACAAAAGATTCCAATGGTGATTATATCATCACAAGGGAATAAGATAGATTATATCAAAAAAATAAAGGCAAAGCTGTGAAATTCACGCTTTGTCTTTTTTATTTTATCTTAAAATATTTTCCAACATTATCTATGTATGAAATGAAAAAGGGAGGTAACACATTTGATGAATAAATAAGTCAATGATGGAGCCTTACCATAAAATTAATTGATTATAAGGAGAAAATAAAATGAGTGTATTATATAGCAGCAGAGCAAAAGAGGTACTGGCAGAGGCAGAAAAAATCGCAAAGGAAACAGGCGGAGTTCTTGGAGCACCGCATGTAATGAAAGCAATCATGCAGACAAATGATTTTAAATCATCCTATCCGGATGAAGGCGATTCATATAAAGAATTGAAATTATTTGTTGACCATTATATTAAGACATATAAGCCAACAAAAGCAATTGGAGATAAAGGCTTCGACTGGTATCTGATTGAAGAAAATGTTTTCAAGGCTATTCACAAATTCACAAAAATGGTTGTTCCATCTTCCACCATCATGATTGCACATATGTTTTTAGGTGTATGCGCAAACACAGAGTACTTCCGTCTTGAAGATTTCCTGGAATCTTATGGTATCAACAAAGCTGATCTATTCATAAAAATTGCGACCTATCAGGAAGTTGATAGTGATTTAGTAAAAACCAGTGAGATTGATAAGCTTGACTTTACAGTTAATATTGATGTGGCAAAAGCTGAAATTAAAGTCCAGAAGAGGAAAAAGACGGACCCAATGGAAGGTGCACCTGAGGAGATGCCTGACCCGGTTGCTGAACTAATGGCAGCCATGATGGGTGGCAGTCCAAGAAGTGAATCAAAAGCATTTAATGAATATTGTAAGAATCTCGTGGAAAAAGCAAAAGAATATAAAAAGCCATTCATCGGGAGAGAGGATGTCATTGAGAGGACACTACAGGTTTTATGCAAAGCCGAAAAATCCAATCCAGTACATGTCGGAGAACCAGGTGTCGGTAAGTCTGCCGTGACTCTTGGAATTGCAAAAATGATTGCAGATAATACCGTACCGGATGTACTAAAAGGTTCCCAACTATTTGAACTTGATATCACAGCAATTATGGCTGGTTCAAAATATCGAGGCGATGTTGAATCGAGGATGAAAACTGTGATTGATACGCTGGAAAAGATGGATAAACCAATCCTTTTCATTGATGAAATCCACATGATCATTGGTGCTGGTTCCTGCGGCGGAGATTCGATGGATCTTGCCAATATGTTGAAGACACATCTGGTAGAAGGCAAAATCAAAGTGATTGGAGCAACCACATACAATGAGTATCAAAAATACATTGAAAAAGATCCTGCTCTTGCAAGACGTTTCCAGAGGATTGATATTGCTGAACCATCCATTGATGATGCAATTGAAATCATAAATGGACTCAAGGAAGGATATGAAAAATATCACTCTGTTACATATACGGATGATGCAATCGAGGCATCTGTAAAGTTGACAGCAAAACATATCCATGACAGATTTCTTCCAGATAAAGCGATTGATATGATTGACGAGGCGGGCGCTTATGTCGACATCCACCCGGAGCATGGTAACGTAATCAATGAAAAGGATATTTCTGACATCGTATGCACAGTATGCAAGGTTCCAAAGAAAAGCCTGGAAAAGGACGACCTGGAAATGGTAGCTGACTTAGAGACCGAACTTGGCTCAAAAGTATTTGGCCAGGATGAGGCCATCCAGAAGGTAACTGAATGTATCCAGATGTCTAAATCGGGTCTTGGTGATGAAAATAAGCCGATTGGTGTATTCTTATTCGTAGGGCCATCCGGTGTTGGAAAAACAGAACTCGCAAAAACAATCGCAGATACAATGAGTATGAAGCTTTTAAGATTTGATATGAGTGAGTATTCAGAAGCACATACCGTATCTAAACTAATTGGTGCTCCAGCTGGATATGTTGGATATGATGAAGGTGGTGTACTAACAGACGCATTACTAAAGTCTCCATATTCCGTGGTCTTATTTGATGAGATTGAAAAAGCACACAGAAGCATTTTCAAAACATTCCTGCAGATGTTCGACTATGGTATGATTACTGACAGCAAGGGACACAAGGTAGACTGTAGGAATACAATCATTATCATGACATCCAATGCAGGTGTATCTGATGCAAACCGGCCAGCAATCGGTATTGGCAGAAGCAGCACAGGTTTGAATGAGGAAGCTATCAATACTGCGGTTAAGACACTGTTTACAACTGAATTCCGGAATAGATTAAGTGGCATCATTTCCTTCAATTCCTTAACGTATGAAATGACCGTACAGATTGCAAAAAAGGAATTAGATGAGTTAAGTGAGAAGTTAGTGCTTCAGGGCATCAATGCAACCTTCACTGAAAGATGTATCAAACAGATTGCAGAACTTGGAACATCTCCAGAATATGGAGCAAGAGAGCTTAAAAGGGTTGTTGACCAGAATATCCGCAGGATGTTTGTAAAAGAAATCATTGCCAAAACAGCACCAAAATTCTGCACCGTTGACTATGATGAAACATTTATGATTATTCCAACGCCTGTTATTGAAACAGAAGAAAGTACAGAAGATGGAATTGAAATGCATGAATAAAAGAGGCTTATGCCTCTTTTTTATGATAAAAGGAGGCTTTTAAAGGCCTCCTCAGACTGTAGACAACTAGCCTCCTAATAGGAGGCGGTTGTCTTTTTTCTTTCACTCAGGATTTCGATGTAGTATAATAGTACTATACGAAAGTGAGGTTTTTTCTTATGATGGGGAAAAAAGATTATTCAGAACGTTCTCAGGTACAGATTGCAAGCCTGGATGACCTCGTCCCTTCCGGTCATCTGGTTCGAAAGCTGGAGGAAGCCATTGATTTAAGCTTTATTTATGACGAGGTTAAAGATCTCTACAAACCTTATGGCAGGGAAAGCATTGATCCCGTTGTATTAATGAAAATCGTGATCCTCCAATACGTGTTTGGCATCCCTTCCATGCGCAAAACAATCAAAGAGATTGAAGTGAATCTTGCTTACCGCTGGTATCTGGGATACGGCCTGTATGAGGATATCCCTCATTTCTCTACCTTTGGGAAGAACTATACCAGACGCTTTAAGGATACGGATCTTTTTCAAAAGATATTCTCCCGGATTCTAATGGAGGTGGATGCCTGTGGTTTCCTGGATACGGAAAGTCTTTTTATTGATGGTACCCACATCAAAGCCAGTGCAAACCCTCATAAATATCAGAATGAAACCATGGAAAAAGAAGCCCGATGTTACGAAAAGGAGCTGCAGGAGGAAATAGAGAAGGACAGGCTGGAACACGGGAAAAAGCCATTGAAAGAAAAAGAGTCCACGCCAGAGACCATAAACAAAAAGGTCAGCACTACCGATCCCGACAGTGGCTGGTTCCACAAAGGGGAACACAAGCAGGTGTTTGCTTATGCAGCCAATACCTGCTGTGATAAAAATAATTATGTCATAGATTTTGAAGTGACAGCAGGGAATGTCCACGACAGCGTATCCTTTTGGGAACTGTACCGGAAAGTAAGCGAACGGGTAAAATATCCTAAATACTATGTAATGGATGCAGGCTATAAGATACCAGCAATCGCAAGAACGCTAATCGAGGAAGGAAAGGTTCCGGTTATGCCCTATAAACGTCCAATGACAAAGAAAGGGTATTTTCGAAAAAGCGATTATGTATATGATGAATACTTTGACTGTTATTTATGCCCGAATAATCAGATCCTAAAATACAGCACAACAAACCGTGATGGATACCGAGAATACAAAAGCGATGGAAAAAAGTGTAAGGATTGTCCGTACCAAAACCAATGTACAGGAAGCAAAGACCATGTAAAGGTGGTAAGCCGCCATGTATGGGAGGGGTACATGGAAAAGGTGGAGGAAATCCGTCATCAGACAGGGATGAAAGAAATCTATCAGAAACGGAAAGAAACCATCGAACGAGTCTTTGCAGACGGAAAAGAAAAACATGGAATGAGATATACACAGTACAGAGGATTGGCAAAAGTGACAATGGAGCTGACCCTTTTATTTGCATGTATGAATCTAAAGAAACTGGCAATCTGGAAATGGAGAAAGGGCGGGCTAAGGAAACCCTGTTCTTTTGTCTGTATATTCGAACCAATATATCTCTATATAAAATTCAAAATGGTTCCGGGTGCATCGCACCAGGAACCATTTTGTCTACAGTCTGAGGAGGCTTTTAAAGGCCTCCTCTTTTTTCTATTCTTCAATTTTTACCCATTCACTACCCATTCACAATCATCATTGAGTTCATAGCCCTTTTCTTCCATCTGGGATTCATCAATTTCCTCACTACATACAGGGCAGCGGTCTGTACTTAAGATTGATTCAATTGGAATAAAATTCCCACATATTTTACAATAGATAGACGGGCCATTGCAAATAATAAAAACATACTATTAAAAGTACACCTAAGGATGACGATACAGAACGCGTTGACTATCGAACAGCATATTTTGATGAAATAACGCCAGTAATTATTCCTTCAAAATCTGTTATCAATCTAAATCTACATGATGGAGTATGGAATGATGATTCAACTTTTTTTATATGGAAAACTAACTGTGTCTATTTTACATATAAAGATGAAAGAAATAGGATAAAGCGGGTTCCAATAAAAAAAGAAGCTTATATAGATTATTTTAAAAACCATAAATGAGAGGACTATGCTTAACCTGGCAGGTCCTTTTTTAATTATCCGTTCAATTTGGAATCGACCATATGTTCCTTTGACATTGACGCTAGCATTAAACTATGCTATCCTATACACAAGGATTTAAGCCGAGAGTCTATGTGAATGTCCGAGATAAAACAGCCCAAATGTGCGGTATAAAATGGACAAAAAGAAGCAGAGAGAAGACTGTAGGATTAAGTTCCTATGGTCTTTTTGTTTTTGAAAATCCAAAGCAAAGGAAATGAATATGAAACAGGAATTGAAAATAGGAAATTGGATAGGAATAGGGATGAGTGAGGTATGGTTTTCTGTTTTTGATAGTGAAAAATGCTGTTTCCATTCAAAAACAGAAATTGTTCACGATATTGGAGATGCTCTTTCGGACTGCAGAAAAACACCAAAGATTAAAAAAATAGAAAAGGGTGTATATCTATATACTCCTAAATCTTGCGATACAGGACATTTTGATAAGAGTTTCTTTATTATCAAAGTAACTGAGGAAAATTATGAAAAATATAAAAAGATGATTGAAGAAGAAACGGAAGAAGATATAAACGACTAGGTTAACATAGTTGGAAAGCAAGGAGGATAATGATGAATCGAATCATCGAAATCCTAATGAAACGTGATGGGAATACAGAAAAAGAAGCAGAGTCACGTCTGGATGAAGTAAAAAACATGCTGGAAGAATGTAATTATGATGCTGATGAAGCTGAAAACATTGTATTGGAACAGCTGGGATTGGAAATGGACTATCTTGAAGATATTTTATTCTAAAGCCTTTGCTTTATAGATGACAGACTTAAAATAGGAGACAAAACAATGGCAAGATTTAGTGGAAACATATTTGGCGCAGAAAATATGGAGAATGAAAATGAAATAAAAAAATGTAGTGTTTATCTACAGGAATGTTTGACACCAGAAGAATTACAACAGTTACGGGATGACTATAATAGCCAAAAACAACCTGAAATATGGTGGAAATATGTCTTTGAACATGTCAATGTTTCCTATAATAAATAATCTTGGAATACATAAGAACGAATAAAGGAGAAATTATGATTAGATGGAAATATAAGCTTGAAGACGAAGGACAGAAGCTAAGAAGCCTGATTGATAAGGAAAATACGATTGAAACAATTGTGTCTGTATACAACCAAATGGAAGTCTGTTTAAAATTACTGTTAAATAAAATGGTCCAACAGGATATAGATAAATGGAAATATGATATTGATGCATTAATAGAAGATATCCAGATGTCATGCCCGGATATAGAAGATCCTGGTCTGATTTACAATGATGAGGAAGCTATCTTAAATAGTCATTTAAAAGAATTCTATGATTTATGTGATGCTATCCGCGTATGGATTGGACTGGATGTAGCAACAATGTAATCTATATCATAACAACATAGTCACAGACGCACCAGAATGGCTGTATTCAGCTTGGAAGATTAAGAGGGTAGAGATTATAAAAAAGAAACTAAAACTGGCTACAGAGTCAAATGAAGAAGATTATGATGCCATAGAAATAGGAAGTTGCCGTGATTTAGTATAGACGAATAATAAAGGTGGATATAGAAATGAGGATTACGAATCGTATTCTTGGATATGAAGCTGAATACAACAATGGAAACTACATAATCAAGCGTAATACTATCCTAGCACAATTTACTGATATAGAGCCAATTCCCAAAACGGCGAAAGTTTATAAGAAGGGAAAAGAAGAAAAGCCCAAAAACGAATTCTGGGCTTCTAAACCACATGATGGAATTTGCTTATTGACAGATTGGCCGTATTAACTAAGCCTTTTCTGTTACTAAATATGGAAGAAAGACTGAATACTATTGTTCTTCATGATAAGATTCGTGTTCACAAGACCCTATTTAAATAGGATTGTTTTTGTTCGGATAAACATACCATTTTGTCTCGGACATTCACAGAAGAAAATAAAAACACTGGAGGACAGCCGGGATTCGGACTGATAGTCTCCAGTGTTTTTTATTGTTTAAATGTACTTACTGCGCCCCCGGACTCACCTGCATCGGAGATCCCGTAGTAGGTGCCGGACTGGTCTGTGTGTTTGGCGACACATAGCCGGGGCCGTAAGGCAGTGTTCCCGGAGCTACCGTCTCCGGCAGTCCGGTGTCATCCGTAGGCGGGATAATGACAGACGCCTCGGTGTGGATCGGGCAGTAGCCCGGCATTGCAAATACGGAATCGTCCGTAGTACCTTCTTCGCCGGCCGGCAGCGCCATAAATACGGCGGTCGTCCGTTCCGGACAGAATGGGGTGGGCAGACAGTGGGATTCCGCGCATACCGTCGCGCGCACGTGATTGTTGCACACGTCCGTGGGAACGGTTCCCTTGGCAAAATATTCCGTGTATACCGCGTTGCCCCTCGGGTCGTTGGTGCAGACGCCGGAGACGGGGAGTTTGCCGGATTTACGGCAGATCTGTGCGGTCTCCACGCTGTCCGGAACCGTAAATCCGGGATCGGACATTCCTTCGTGAACGCGGGTCATGATCTTTTTCCAGATGGCCTTATGGAAGGTCGTTCCGCCGTTCTGTTTGGTCAGCTTCTGGTTGCTGTCACAGCCGCCCCAGATTCCGGCGGTATAGTACGGAGTATATCCGACGAACCAGATATCATTGTTGGAAGTAGTCGTTCCGCTCTTGCCGGCATTGGACATGCCGGGAATATTGGCCGATGAGCTGGTAGAGCTGGGGCCGGCGCCCGGACGGGCAAACTTTCGGCTGCTTTCCATGGAATCCGCCATGGCATCCGTCAACAGGAATGCCGTGGAATCTTTTAACACGCGGTGGGTCTCAGGCGTGTTGTCGATCAGCACCTTGCCGTCGTGATCGATAATCTTCGTAAAGAACACCGGCTTTGTGTAGACGCCGCCGTTGGCGATAGTGGCATAGGCCGCCGTCATCTCCAGGTTGGACACGCCGTCGGTGATCCCACCCAGGGCCAGAGCCGCGTTGTAGTCCGTATCGGTCAGCGATGTGATGCCGAAGTTCTTCGCGTATTCCACACCGAGCTGCGGTGTAACGGTCTCCATCAGACAGCGGACCGCAATGACGTTCATGGAATAGATGATACCGTCCCGGATGCTGGAATAGCCCTGATAACCGGAGCTGTACCAGTTGGAGAAGGTCTTCTTGCCAACCGTGAAAACCGAATCGTAATAGACAGTACCCAGCGTCGCGCCGCACGTATCCATGGCGGGGGCAAACGCAGTCAGCACCTTGAAGGTGGAACCAGGCTGACGAAGGGTGTTGCTGGCACGGTTTAGGGTAAGACTCGCGGTCTTTTCCCCGCGCCCTCCGGCGATGGCCTTTACCTGTCCCGTCTTCTGATCCATGATCACGAAGGAGGCCTGAGGCTGAAGCGTCTTGTGAAGGGATTCGCCGATGACGGTGTCGCCTTCCTTTAAAATACTGTTCTTGTAATTGTCTATATCGGCCTGTATCTTTTCTTCGCTGTCGTACAGACCGTCATAGCCGCTGTCCCCGTTGTCACGGTGGTAGCGTTTCAAATTCTCTTCGGAGTAGTGGGTGGTGGTACCGTCTGCCCCGGTGACGGAAAGTCTGTATTCGATGGAATAGCGGGCCGCCGAATAGTTGTCGGGGTTGTTGATCTCCTCATCTACGATGGACTGAATCGTGGGGTCCTGTGTCGTATAGATGGAGAGGCCGCCGGAATACAGCATGTTGTGGGCCTGGGTGTTGGTGTAGCCAAGCTTTTCCTTCATGGCATCCTGCACCTGTTCCACCAGCTCGTCCGTGAAATAGCTGTAAGGTGTGGAAGTCTCTTTGGTGACAATTTCCACATCCTGAATCCTGGAATAGACGTCGTCCGCCAGCGCTTCCTCCTGTTCTTCCTTGGAGATATAGCCCTGATCCACCATATACTGCAGGATGACCTTCTGCTTGTCGGAGTTGGCCTTCTGTCCGGTAACCGGATTGAATTTTGACGGGTTCTGGGTGATGCCCGCAAGCACGGCGCATTCGGACAGCGTTAAGTCGGACACCTCTTTATTAAAATATCTCCTTGCCGCTACCTTGACGCCCAGAGAATTCTTTCCCAGGTTGATCGTGTTTAAGTAGTTGGTAATGATCTGCTCTTTTGACATGGCGCTGTCCAGTTTGACGGCCAGATACCATTCCTGCATCTTCCGTTCCAGCCGTTCCCCGAAGCTTTTTTCCATTCCCCCGCCAAAAACGCTGTTTTTAATCAGCTGCTGGGTGATGGTACTTCCGCCGCCGGCAGAGGAATCGCCTGTCAGCACGCCTTTTACCGCACGCATGATGGAGCGCAGATCAATTCCGTTGTGCTCCCAGAATCTTGCATCTTCATATGCTACGAACGCATTGATTAAGTTCTTGGGCAGTTCGTCGTAGCTTGCCTCCTCACGGTTGGAACCGGCGGTGACGAGAGTCTCGGTCACATTACCGGCACTGTCATACACCGTAGTGGCGTATTCGTTTGGAACAATGGTTGCGATATCGACGTCAGGAGCATTGTCTATGATTCCTTTAACCATGCCAAATCCGATACTCCCGGCGACTACCAGGCAGAACAGGCACAGCACGAACAGACTCTTTAAAAAGGCAAGAAAAACCCGGCTGGTGTATTTCTTCGCTTTTGAATTGACGGATTTGATCTTTTTCTCCGTCTCATGTTTGCCATAGTTCATAGGAAACCTCCTTTACCGAATCATTATACCAGAGAATGAAAATCAATTCAACACTTACCAGTTTTGGAAGAAATTGCAAAGATTATACGTGGATTCAAACTAATTACTAAACTCTCATCTGAAATGTGGAACGTCCGAATTGCTTTTTTAATAATTTAAATTATGATAATACCTGAAGAAAATTATATAAATGTGATATATTTTGGATATAGTATCCTGAAAAAATTAGCTATAATAAATGTAAAGCTGGCCGGCTGGTAATGAAACTGAGAAAATATATACAAAAAACATAAGGTGAGATATGGGAAAAGAGAGGTGTTTAGATATTATGAAAATTGGTATCCATTTTGGCCATTGGGGGAGTTTTTATGGTCAGCTGGGAGTGCGGGAATGTTTGAAACAGGCAAAAGAAGCCGGAGCTGACGTTTTTGAGTTTTTTCCTACGGAAGAGATGTTTGCACTGGAAAAAGAAAAGATACGGGATTTAAAGAAGTATATGGAGGAACTGGCCATTGCACCGGCGTTTACCTTTGGATATCCGGCCGGCTGGGATATGGCCGGGGACGATGCAGGGCTCAGAGAAAAAGCAGAAGAGCATTTAAAGCGCGCCATAGAGGGAATGGGAGTATTGGGAGCTGCCGATATTGGCGGGATTGTATATTCCAACTGGCCTGCCGACTATTCAGATCATATCATTGAACCGGATGAGAAAAAGAGGAAGACGGAAAATTGCATAAACAGTTTAAGGAAAGTGATGAAAACGGCTGAAAATAACGGAGTGACTGTGAATCTGGAAATAGTAAACCGTTTTGAGCATTATCTCATGAATACGGCCGCAGAGGGTATGGCGGTCTGCAAGGCGGTGGGAAGTCCCAACTGCAAACTGCTTCTCGATTGTTTCCATATGAATATAGAGGAAGATAATATCCCGGAGGCAATCAGGAGCGCCAAAGGATATATCGGTCATTTTCATGTGAGTGAGCCGAACCGGAAAGTGCCGTTCCATACGGATAGAATTCCGTGGAGAGAGGTCGGACAGGCGCTTGAGGATATCGGTTACGATAAGGCAGTTATCGTTGAATCATTTTATAAGACCGGCGGTGAGCAGGGACATAATATGAGAATGTGGAGAGATCTGGCTGAGGACCTTTCCATGGAAGGACGGTTAAAACTGGCGGCAGAGGGGATACAGTATATTCGGGATCAATTTGGAGGGACAGAAAATGGTATTTGACAGAATGAGTTTAAAATCCAAAACAGCTGTCGTAACAGGGGCTGCCCATGGGATTGGAAAAGCCTGCGCGCTGGCGCTGGCAGAGGCAGGAGCTGATGTAGCAGTCATCGACTTAAAAGATACGGTTTTTCATACTGCAGATGAAATACAGGCGATGGGCAGGAAATCTATCCCCATGATTGCAGATATTACGGATGAAAAACAGATCAATGAAGCAATAGAAAGAGTCACCGGAGAATGGGGAAAGCTGGATATCTGTTTCTGCAATGCAGGGACTTTTCAGGACATTCCGGCAGAAGATATGCCGTTAGAAGAATTTGAACGGGTGATCCGGGTCAATTTGACAGGGGCTTTTATTACCGCAAGAGCGGCGGGAAAAGCCATGATACAGGGAGGTATTCCGGGTTCCATCATATTGACCGCTTCCATGTCGGGCCATATTGCCAATATTCCGCAGTGCCAGTGTGCATATAATTCTTCAAAAGCAGGCGTGATTATGCTGGGGAAGAGTCTGGCGATCGAGTGGGCCAGACATAAAATCCGCGTGAATACAATCAGCCCGGGATATATCAGAACCTGGAGCGACGAACCGTTAAAGCCTGAGGAGATTGGAACTTCTAATTTTGAGCAGTGGACGCCGCTGCGCCGCTTTGGAAGCGCGGATGAGATTCAGGGACTGATTGTTTACCTGGCTGGAGATACCTCCAGTTTTGTTACTGGTTCTGATTTTGTAATTGATGGGGGCTATACCGCATTTTAAGGAGGAGAATACGATGATGAAATATAGGAAAAGAGCAGCAGGAATTATTTTATGCGCAGCGATGGCAGGTAACTTACTGACCGGGTGCAGTACCAGTCAGAAGACGGAGACAGCGGCGGAATCAGTGGGAAGCGAGGCTGCACAAACGCAGCAGGCATCGGAAAAAGCGCCGGAGAAGCCGTCCGGCAGTATACCGAATATTCGCCTTGTAAGCTGGCAAACGCCATCAGATCCAAAGACAAAGCCGGTTTACGATGCGGTTGCGGAATTCGCCGAAGCCCATAAATCGGAATTTACACTGGAACATGAAAATATTCTGGGCGATGAACTGAAGGCTAAAATCAAGACGGATGTGGCCAGCAATACAGTTCCTGACGTGTTTCTTTATTGGGGAAGCGGAGGCAATTCAGCCATGCTGCTGGATGCGGATGTGATTATTCCTTTTGATGAGTATCTGGATGCCTCAGCCCAGATTAAGCGGGATTTATTTCCGCAGGAGTCGTTTGCACGCACGTCGGCTGGCGGAACTCTGGCCACCATTACCGGGGGCCTGGAATATGGAGTGTGGTTCTGCAATCAGGAACTGTTTGATCAATATCAGCTGAAACTGCCGGAAACCCTTGACGATATGATCGAAGCCGGCAAAGTATTTAATGAAAATGGGATTGTCCCGTTTGCAATGGGATCGAAGGGCGGTAATCCGGCTCACGAATTTGTGGCGGAAATCTTAGGCCAGATGCCAAACTGCGAAGAAGATTTCCGGACAATTAACGAGGAATATACGGTTGACACGCCAAATATCAGAAAGACGCTTGAGATAATCGAAACGATGCGGGAAAATCGTCTTTTCCCGTCTGATACGATCTCCATCGGTGACTGGAACCAGCATTTTGCAATGTATAATGAAGGGAAGGCGGCGATGATTTACGCCTGGACCTGGCAGCTTTCCAATATGTCACAGGAAATGGCTGATAAAACCGTGATAATCCCAGCTCCAATTATGCCGGGAGGAACGAGAGATACGACTAATTTTGCCAGATCCGGCGGAGATATGGGGTATGTAATTTCGAGAAATGCATGGGATGATCCGGCAAAGAGAGAGGCAATTATTACACTGGTAGACTATCTTTATTCCAAAGAAATTCAGGAACTGACCCTTTACAGCGGCGGCGGAATCCCCTCCAGGCTGGATATTGACGTAGATGCTTCCAAGGTATCAAAAGCGAAGCTTGCAGAGGTAATCGATTTTGCGAAAGGGAAAGATTCGTGTCCGAATCTGCCTCAGGCGTGTCCTAAGACAGAGTGCTGGACTGATTTCGCAGATGGGATTGACGAGCTGATGGCCGGAATCAGTACACCGGATCAGGTAATTGAAAATATAGACAAGTCACTCGCTGCGGCGAAGGAAGAGTGATCATGAGAGCGTCCGGGAATCCATTCCATGTATGGTTTCCCGGACCACATGGGAAAGGGGGTACTATGGTTCAGAAGAACAGTAACAGAAGTAGGGCAAAAAGGGGGAAATGGATTTTTTCCATCAGTTTTCATCTCCCGTCGTTTATCCTGTACACGGTCTTCTTAATACTGCCTATGTTTGCATCACTCTACTTTTCTGTTTTGAAATGGGATGGAATAACAACTGCAAAATTCGTAGGCGTGAAAAATTTTGTGGATTTGTTTACCAACGACCGGTATTTTATAAAAGTAATCTTAAATACGGTAAAAAGCATGGCAGCCGGCGTCTGCATCCAGCTTCCCCTGGCTCTCGTACTGGCCTATCTTGTCTACCGTACGACGCGCGGCTTTCATTTTTTTCAGTCCGTCTATTTTGTACCGGTTGTCATATCCGCTACCGTAATCGGTCTCATGTTTTCTCTGTTTTTTAATCCCTCCTTCGGACCTGTCAATGCATTTTTTGAGGCTGTAGGGTTAAAAGGATGGATTAAGAACTGGCTGACAGATCCGGGAGTTGTTCTGTTTTCTGTTATTATGCCTGGAATATGGCAGTATATCGGATATCATTTTATTATTTTACTGGCTGGTATGCAGTCAATACCAAGAGAAATTATCGAGAGCGCTTACATAGACGGAGCGAATTCCACAGATATATTTTTTCATATTGTTATTCCTAATATCAAAGGGATGATACAGGTATGCCTGGTCATTTGCCTGACCGGGGCGATTAAGACCTTCGATATTCCGTATCTGATGACTCAGGGCGGGCCGGGAGCGGAAAGTACATTTCTATCTATCTATATGTATAAAGAGGCTTTTGTGGATTCCTCCATCGGAAGAGGTACTGCGGTAGCCGTCTGCATGCTGGTGCTGGCACTTGCGGTCACGTTTTTGGTAAACGGTGTTTTTGCATTTTTAAATAGAAAGGATTAGGGCGGTTTTATGAAAAAAAGATGGAAGCCTCTTTCGGTTCTGCGATATGCAGTGCTTATATTTATGGCGGTCCTGACGCTGTATCCGTTATTTTGGATTGGGATATGTTCTTTGAAGTCGAGTGAGGAAATCTACGGTTCCCCTTTTGGACTGCCGAAAAATCCGGAATGGGAAAATTATGCCGAGAGCTGGCAGGCGGCGGACATACCGGTTCATTTACTGAACAGTATTCTTTATGCGGTTGCTGCTGTCGCAGTCGTTATGATCTTAAGTGCCATGAGTGCTTATATTATTGCGAAGGTCTGGAAAAACAGAGGCTTATATAATTACTATTCTCTGGGAATCATGATACCGATTAATGCAATTATTATTCCCTTTATCTTAATCTTTCGGAGCGTGAGGATTTTAAATACCAGAGCAGGCATTATTCTGGCTTTTATTGTTACAAACCTGGCTTTCAGCATATTTATACTGGTTCCTTTTATGGAAGGGTTGCCCGACGAGCTGGAGGATGCCGCCAGAATCGATGGCTGCAACCGGCTGCAGACTTTTGTCAAAATTATGCTGCCGCTTTCCAAAGCCGGTTTGGCTACGGTCGGAACGTTTGTTTTAATAAACTGTTGGAATGATCTGTTTTTAAGCCTCCTGATCGTTTCAAAACAGAATTTAATCACATTAAATCAGGTGTGTTATAACATGCGGTCACAGTATGCCGCTGACTATGGGCTGATAACGGCTACGGTTATGATCATGGTGATTCCGGTCATCATCTGCTATGCTCTGTTTCAAAAACAGATTGTTAAGGGTATGACAGCGGGGTCCTTAAAGGGTTAAAATGAGGCGTGTGTGATGAGAGAGGAGAATATTATGCAGCAGTATGATGAAGAACTGGCAAAACAGGGATATTTTGTAACAAAATATGAGGATCGGTTTTTCTGGGACACGCCGGAAAATCTGGCGCTGTATTCCTATGGAACGAAAGACGGATGGAAAAAATACGGGAATAATCCGGTTTTAGGCGGAGAATATGGGACTTGCTTTGATCTGTCTGTTTTGAGAGAAGATGGAATATTTAAAATGTGGTTTTCCTGGCGGCCCCATGAATGTATCGCATACAGCGAGAGTAAGGATGGGCTGTCCTGGACGCCTCCTATAGAGGTGCTGCGGCCGAATCCGGAATCAGAGTGGGATGCGGATGAATTAAACCGTCCGAGTGTGATAAAGAAGGATGGCGTCTATGAGATGTGGTATTCCGGACAGATGAAACCATATACCAATGAAGGTCGTTCCTGCATCGGATATGCGGTAAGCCGGGATGGCATCCACTGGGACCGCTTTACTTCTCCGGTTATGGTTCCGGACCAGCCATGGGAGCAGAACTCCATTATGTGTCCTCACGTTATTTATGAGGAGGAGAGCAGGCTTTATAAGATGTGGTACAGCGGAGGCGGTAATCATGAGCCGGATGCAATCGGATACGCGGAAAGCCAGGATGGGAGACTGTGGAAAAAGGCGGAAATAAATCCAGTCATGCAAAAAAGTGAAGAGCCGTGGGAGAGGGAGAAAACGGCGGCCTGCCATGTCCTCAAATGGAAGGATTATTATTATATGTTCTACATAGGCTTTATCCACGTGGATCGTGCCGCAATCGGACTGGCCAGATCGAAGGATGGAATTACGTGCTGGGAAAGATATCCAAAAAATCCTCTCATAGCTCCCGATACAGGCGGTTTTGATGAAAAAGCAGTGTATAAGCCGTACGTGATGAGAGTAGGAAAGGGATGGATGATGTGGTATAATGGTGCAAAGTATTTGCCTGAGGGGGAAAGTCTCGTGATAGAACAAATTGGGGCAGCTTTCTTAGACCGGGATGAGCTTTGGGAACTTTAAAATCAGTATTTTTTGGAAGGGGGCCATACTGTGCAGAAAACAATAAAATCCGATATGATCCGGTTAAATCTCATCATGATTTTACTGGTAACGGTCTGCATAAGCGGCCTTCATCTGTATCAGATTTACCATTATACCATCCGGCAGAATCAGGAAGAGATTATGACCATGTCGGAGCAGGCCAGAAACAGTTTAAACTATATGTTGAATCAGCTGGATGTGCTTCAGTACCAGATTGTAGACAGTCTGACACAGTCAGCGGAATACGATAGAAACAGCCGTGGCTGGACCCGGGAGAGTATTGAATTTTTAAAAAATACGGAAAACCAGTTTCAGACATTCCGGCGCGCAGTTCCATTTGTTACGAATATTTACTGGCTGGATAACTATGGAAAGCTGTATACTACGGATTCGTATATCAATCGTGATCTGTTTAGAGAAAACCGGACGCTGTGCCAGTTAGAGAGTGAGAGGAAGGATGACTGTTACGCGTCCCCGTTCATCCCGGAATACCAGATGGATGGGGATATCGTTTCCGTATTTTCATATTTGAAAAACGTTTACCGGATTAACAGGGGGAGAGAGAAGAGGGGAGTTCTCCAGATCGATATGAGAACTTCTTATCTGGAAGAACTGCTTGGGCTGATTAATGGTAATCCATATTGCCTGGCTTATATCACGGCCCAGGACGGCTCATTATTCTGGTTTCCGGATCAGTCATATAAGGAGAAGGGGCAGGATCATGATCTGGTCTATCCGTTAAACAATGGCTGGCAGCTTCGGGTCCGATACAGCAATGCATTTGCGCGGAAAAGCCTGAAGGATAACTTAATGTCATCGATCATTCTCCTGTTTATCATGATACCCTTGTCCATTCTCAGTGTCTATAAGTATTCCGGTTACTTAACAGGCCCTTTGCAGAAGCTGACTAAGAGGATGAAGAGACTGGAGACAGGTGAATTGATTGAGATTCATACGATCAGTAAATTTGAAGAAATACGCATTCTGGAACAGGGATATAACTCAATGATTGCAAAAATGGATGACATGATGACGAAAATGACGGAAATCAGAACAGAGAATATTAATGCAAAGCTTTTGGCCTTACAGGCACAGATTAATCCTCATTTTCTTGCTAATTCCTTTGAACTGATCAGAAGCCTTGCAATTCAGAAGCACAGCAGTGATATCGAGAATATTGCAGAGGCGCTGGCTATGATGTACCGGTACATACTAAATGAAAACCAGGAAAAAGTAACCTTTGAGGAGGAGCTGGCTTACGTAAAAAATTATATCAGGATTCAGGAATACCGCTTTGAACGTTCTGTGGAAGTGCTTTACCGGGTGGCTCCGGAGGCGTTGTCCTGTAAGATGTCGCGTCTTCTGATCCAGCCTCTCGTTGAAAATGCATTCATACATGGTCTGGAATTGAGAGACGGGGTACGGTGGATTATGATAACCGGTACGGTGGAGGAAGACAGGCTATATGTGGAAGTAAAGGATAACGGAATTGGAATTGCTCCGGAAAGGCTCCGGATGCTTACGGATGATATCTGCGAATACGCCAGGGCAGACGGCGCATCCATGAAAAAAACGGGGGAAAACAGAGACAGCATCGGCTTAAAAAATGTAAATAAGCGGCTTTATCTGGGATATGGGGAAGAAAGCTGTCTAAAAATCACGAGTGTTCCGGAGCAGGGGACAAGTGTCTCTTTTCGTATTTGCGCAGATAAGGAGGAGGCTAATGGGGGAATTTAAGGTAATAATCGCAGACGATGAAGAAAATGTCCGCTACCTGTTAATTGATTTGATCAAATCGTTTCATCTGGGAATTGAAATTGCCGGCCAGGCCGGTGGAGGAGAAGAGGCGATGAAGCTGTGCCAAAGCTTAAAACCGGATCTCCTGATTTCAGACATACGGATGCCGGGACTCGACGGAATTCATCTGTTAGAGGAATTAAATCAGATCAATCCTGGTATTATCTGCATTTTTGTCAGCGCCTATACCGATTTTGAATATGCAAAGGCTGCTATTGAAAATGGAGCGAGGGGGTATATTTTAAAGCCGGTGCAGCCGGAAGAAATGTATCAGCTTCTTAAAAGTGTGAAGGCGGAGTGGCTTCAGAAACAGAAACACCGTCAGAAGATGAAACGCATGGAGACGGAGATTCGCAAACTGAAGGCCGAGTTTGTTGCTGCTGAGATGCCGGTGGATGAAAGCGGATACAGCCGGGTGATACGAAAGGCACTGAATTATATTGAAGATCATTACCATGAAGATATTTCACTGGAATCCATCAGCGAAGTTGTGTTCCTTAATAAAAATTACTCAACTTTCCCAGCTTGAAAACCGCTGCTAAAGCAGCGTATTCAAGCCAAACAACGATTTATTTATGATTATTGACATAAAATATGCGCCAATCTTTGGTATAATAAGAGTGCGAACCGTCACCATACCAAACAAGAAAGGCGCATACTCTTATGATAAACTATAATGACCATTTTGACCATACCGAAAATCAATTTTTTACTGCAATAAAAGAACTTAAGCTTGGCATGCTTCTCCGTCAATCAAATATAACCAAATCCTGTGGCATTCCAGCACTTAAGGTGTTTGAGTTTCTCCTCCTGCTCGTGTTTCAGGGGAAGAACTTGTTCCAATTCCTTAACTCTAAGCGGAGAGAACAGGCCGTTTCTAAAAATACTTATTATCGCTTTTTGAATGATACTTCCTATAATTGGAGGAAATTTCTGGTTTTACTGGCGGCCAGAGTGATATCTGCCTTTACTCAGTTAACCAGACCAGAGCGCATTCGCGTCTTTGTTTTGGATGATTCCGTTATTAAGCGCAATCGCAGTAAACAAGTGGAACTTCTTGCCAGAGTTTATGATCATGTGGAGCATAAATTTCAAAAAGGATTCACGCTTCTGACGCTTGGCTGGTCCGACGGCTATAGTTTTCTCCCGGTTGGTTTCAACATGCTTTCTTCTGCCAAGAAGAAAAACCGTTATCAGGAGATATCTGACTCAATCGATCGCCGTACCAATGGCTATAAAAACCGAAATGAAAGTCTGATGGCAAAGCCACAAGCTGCTGTTTTGCTGTTGAAACGTGCACTTAACGCAGGAATTCATGCGGATTATGTTCTGATGGATTCCTGGTTTACTACTGAACCCATGCTCAAAGAGCTCCAGGGCATTGGTCTTGATGCGATTGGAATGGTAAAACAGCTAAAACAGCGATATCTTTATCAGGGGAAATCCTATACTCTGCCACAGCTGCGTAAGTTTATGCGGCATGAAAATGCAGTCAATATCTTTGGCTCTGTTCTGGTTCATACCCGGGATGGAATTCCAGTAAAAATCGTGTTCATTCGTAATCGGAACAAGAAAAGTGAATGCCTGTATCTGTTAAGCACCGATTGTAGTTTGAACGAAAGTGAAATTGTACGGATTTATGGAAATCGATGGTCGATCGAATGCTTTTTTAAAGCTACAAAATCCTTGTTGAAACTGGGAACAGAATTCCAAAGCCGCAGTTACGACGCGATAGTGAGTCATACAACCATTGTATTCACCAGATATATTCTACTGGAATGGATACGCAGGAATCAAAATGACCAAAAAACCTATGGTGAATTATTCTACCTGCTCTGTGAAGATATACAGGATATGGATTTAACCACCTCCCTGACGAGCCTCATGGCTCTATTTGTGGAGCAATTAAGCAATCTGTCTATTGGAATCACAGCGATTATAAAAAGTAAAGTAAACGATTGGATGCAATCCCAAGCCACATATATTCAGGCTTTATTTGGAAATCTGTGCTGGGAAAGTTGAGAAAATTACTTTTCTGAACTGTTTAAAAAAGAGGTTGGAAAATCTTTTGTCCAGTATCTTACAGAGTACCGTTTGGAGAAGGCAAAGCTGCTGCTCTCGATTGGCGGTTTTAAGGGAAGTGAGGTTGCTGACATGACAGGATTTCAAAATAACAGTTATTTCATTTCTGTATTTAAAAAATATGAAGGTTGTACACCAAGAGAATACAGCGATACATTAGAACGTGAACGGAGGGAGAAAGGCAATGCGTGATACGAGTATAAAATCAGTGTTCTGGAGACGGTATCTGGATCTGGTCAAGGACTGTCTGATTCCATATCAGTGGGGAGTTTTAACGGATCAGATCGTCTGTGCCGAGCCCAGCCATGCTGTGAGAAATTTTAAAATTGCAGCGGGTGCTGCTGATGGAGAATTTTCCGGTTTTGTTTTTCAGGACAGCGATTTATATAAATGGCTGGAGGCCGTCGGGAATGTCCTGCAATATCAGAAGGATCTGGATTTGGAGAGTAAGGCGGATGAAATTATCGGTTATATCGAGAAGGCACAGCAGCCGGATGGGTATCTGAATACATATTTTCAATTAAAAGAACCGGAAAAAAAGTGGACAAATCTGTTGGAATGTCACGAATTGTACTGCGCAGGCCATTTGATGGAAGCGGCTGTCGCTTACGCGAAAGGTACGGGAAAGACTGCGCTGCTTCAGACCGCGTGCAGACTGGCAGACTGCATTGATCGGGTCTTTGGCCGGGAAGAGGGAAAAAAACACGGCTATCCGGGTCATCAGGAGATTGAACTGGGGCTTATCAGGCTGTATGAGTGGACAGAGGAACCGCGATATTTAAAGCTGGCCTCGTACTTTTTAGATGAGAGGGGACGGAATTCCTATTTTGAAGAGGAGTTCGAAGAGAGGGGACGGATCAGCCATTGGACCGGAGGTCCGGTAGAAGAGCCGAACCGGTATTATAATCAGTATCCCTATTCCTGTTACAATCAATTTCATGCCCCGGTTCGCAGTCAGAAGGAAGCGGTAGGCCATGCGGTAAGGGCCGTATATATGTACACGGCTATGGCAAAGGCGGCAGTTTTATGTAACGACGAGGAACTGTTTGGTGCCTGCAGAGAGCTCTGGAACAATATTGTGGAAAAGCAGATGTATATCAACGGGAGCATCGGGGCGACGCCTTCCGGGGAAGCCTTTACCAGGGCTTACGATCTGCCGAATGATACAAATTACAGCGAAACGTGTGCATCAGTAGGGCTGATCCGCTTTTCCATGGAAATGCTTAGGGCGGAACCGGATTCCCGCTATGCTGATGTGATAGAGAGAGCACTTTATAATACGGTTCTGGCAGGTATGTCTTTAGATGGCAGGCATTTTTTCTACGTAAATCCTATGGAAGCGGTACCGGAAATCTGTGATGCCAGCCCGGAGCGAAATCATATTAAGACCGTGAGGCAGGAATGGTATTCCTGCGCCTGCTGTCCGCCTAATATTGCCAGGACGGTTACGGATGTACAAAACCTCATTTATTCGGTATCCGGCAGGCGGATTTATATTCACCAGTATATCGGAAGTGAATTGGAGACGGAACTGGAAACAGGACGTGTAAACCTGACACTTGAGTCTGACTTTCCATGGAAAGGAAACGTAAAAATCCAATTCCGTGAGGCCGAAGATCTCTGTGCAGAGCTGGGTTTCAGAATACCGGCCTGGAGCGCTGGCTGTACCCTGACGATCAATGGGGAGAGAAAGAGCTTAAAGGATTTTGTGACGGAAAAGGGGTATCTCATCGTGAAGCATGTATGGAAAAAGGGGGATATTCTGGAATTGGAGATGGGGATGGAACCCCGCTTTATGCAGGCAGACGAAAGGATATACTATAATGCAGGGAAAGCGGCCATTGTCAGAGGTCCACTTGTATACTGTCTGGAAGAGATTGATAATGGGCCGCATCTGCATGAATATAGGGCGGACGTAGAACGAAGTTTACAGGAAAAATGGGAGGAGGATCTTGGGGGATATTATTCACTGTCGTTTTCGGCGGTGAGATACTGTGGCCGAGTCCAGAAAGAGCTGTATGAGACAGCGGAGGTTCATAAAGAATATACTCAGCTCAAAGCGGTCCCTTATTTTCTGTGGAATAATCGGAGGCAGGGGGAGATGATTACATGGATAAATATTATGTGACAACAGAGTTCTGAATGCCAGGTCTCTGCTTAATATACGAAAACGTGCTTGCCTTAGTCTTTGTGTTTTCTTATAATCCCATCTTTGACAGTTGATTAAGAAGAAACCGCTGCAACCCCCAGGTTT
>NZ_JBKVCZ010000009.1:35477-91038 GCF_046966825.1 Hungatella sp.
TATAATCCCATCTTTGACAGTTGATTAAGAAGAAACCGCTGCAACCCCCAGGTTTTATCAGGGGTGCAGCGGTTTTGTTCTCTGTCACGGACTTTAGTAATTTATGACTTGCCTTTACTTTCTTTTTGAATGGTTCGCATTTGGCTTTTGGTGATAAACTGATAATCCGTTCGGAAGCCACAGACATTATGCAAGGCATCGGTTATCTTTTCTCGTTTATATAACGGCATAAATCCCTGTTCTTGTATCTCTGCAAAGTTCATTGCTTTTAGTGCTTCTAAAATAGTTTTACATGTGTACTTATAATCCAGCTTTTTCTCAAGAATTCTGTAGAATAGGAGTGCGAGAAAACAAATAAGGAAATGAGCCTTAATTCTGTTTTCGCCTTGCAAGTATACTGGCCTTGCAGAAAAATCGGTTTTCATGATCCGGAAGCATTCTTCAATCTGCCATCTGCCTTCACTGATTTTTAAGATCTGGCTTATATCATCATCAAGAAGATCGGTGCACACCGCATACAAGCCGTCATACTGGGCTTCCGCTGCTATTTTTTCCGTGTCAAGATAACTGTGGGTTTCGGCAGCTTCTCCTTCCTTTGTCACCGCAATTGTGCCAATAAACCGGGCAGGATCATTTGGGTTTTTACGGTTCCTCTTTGCCTTTCCGCTATTTAACAACTGTTCCGCACGTTCCATCTGCCTGGCACGGATGGTCTTCTGGTATAAAGCGTACTTCGGTGAGTAAGTGATAATGAGCCGCTGATGGAGGCGTTTCGTGGTGTATGGTTCATCTTTATAATAGAGTCCCTGATCATCTTCTGGAATTCGGGTGATATCAACCGGCTTATTATCGGAAATCCTCTTAAAACCACGAAGATCTAATGCCCATACTTTATCTTCAGAAGGAAGTTTCTTTATTGATTGTGTTACAATAAAGGAACGTTCGCCCATGTGATTGAAATGTCGGATATCTTCAGACGCAAGTCCAGCGTCACAGCAATAGATGAATTTCTGGCAACCGAATTCACTGAGTATTTTTTTCTCCAATGGCTTCAGGGAAGTCTGTTCATTGGCATTGCCAGGAAACATGGAAAATGCCAGAGGAATGCCTTCACCGTCCATAAATAAGCCCATTTGAATAATCGGGTTAGGTCTGTGCTCTTTACTCTTACCGTATCTCTTATCTCCAGCCTCCTGCTCAATTTCAAAGTAATAATTAGAGCAGTCATAGTAAAGTACCTGATCATTTCTGTTCATTAAAAAGTTGCTGTTTTTATATAGCTCACTTTGAATGAGATCACACTCATTCCCCAGGATATCCAGTGCGCGGTATACATCGTGAAGTTCATAGGATGGTTTCTCCAGGAACTCCGATGCAAGCTTAAAAGAAGAACGCTTGCTGGTCGGTTCAAGGACTCTGGCATAAATCAGGTCGGACAGGATCGCATTAATATCATACTGAAACTTATACTTTAATTTTATTTTCCGACAGACCTTGTTTAACTGAAGCCCATAATAAATAGATTGCAAAAAGAGATATCCCCCACGGAAGAACTTTTGCCTATCATAGTCCAGTTGTCTGTCAGCCTGAAACGTAATCTGGACAGATTTAATCTTTTGTTCGTTTTTATATTTGTCTGTTTCAATTTTCACTTCATTTTTAGCCCAAGAAATGACATCATCTCTGGTCGGACCGTGTTCTAAGAGCAATTTGTCTAAGGTACCAAGTTTACGAACAATGGTAGAAGTAGTACAGCCATTTGCCTTGACATAGGATTTACAAATATAAAAAGATTCTGAATTTTTAGATTTCGTTATATGAAGATTCATTTTGACACCGCCTTTATCCTTATTATACTATACAATAACATAAAATACTATATACTAAAACAAAAAAGTTGACAAAAAAACACAGGCTTTATGCAGCCTGCAAGTATTTTTCTTAATATTCAACTGTCAAACTCCCGGGGAGATGATTACATGGATAAATATTATGTGACAACAGAGTTCTGAATGCCAGGTCTCTGCTCAATATACGAAAACGTACTTGCCTTAGTCTTTGTGTTTTCTTATAATGTTAGATAGAAAAAAGAAAACAGCGAAAGAAACGAGGAATCCTATGAGAAATCCATATAAGATATTATACCAGGGCGGAACCTCCGAAATTGTGGAGAAGAAATCCAGATTCATTGCGTCTCTGCGCCCCGTCAAGTCGGAAGAGGAGGCGCTTCTGTTCCTGGAAGAGACACGGAAAAGGTATTGGGATGCGCGCCATAACTGCTACGCCTGGATCATTGGAGAGAATGGGGAGCAGAAGCGGTGCAGTGATGACGGAGAACCATCCCAGACTGCCGGCCGCCCCATGCTTGATGTGCTGGAAGGCGAAGGCGTATGCAACGTCTGTGCTGTTGTAACCCGTTACTTCGGAGGAACCCTGCTGGGAACCGGCGGATTGGTGCGGGCCTATTCTTCCGCTGTCCAGGAGGGGCTTAAAAACAGTACCGTTCTCTCTGTGACGCCTGCAGTAAAGACGGCTGTCACTACCGATTACAATGGAGTCGGCAAGATTCAGTATCTGCTTGGACAGAGAAATATTACTATTCTGGACAGCCAGTATGCAGACCAGGTGATGCTCACGGTGCTGATCCCGGAGGAGCAGAAAGAACGGACGCTTGCGGAGCTGACTGATTTAACCAATGGAAAGGCCGGGATTGAGGTACAGGACGAGGTAGCTTTTGGTATTCTGGATAAACATGTGATTCTGTTGGATAACAGGTAAAGTACGGCGAAAAATATAGAATAAATGAAAATAAAAAACATGGAATAATTTGATAATAACACGAATATAAGTATGTATTACAACTGAAAATAGTATTTTTATACAAATAATATAAAAATCTGAAAATAGTAATAGAATTATTGGGTGAAATCCTGAAATTTTATAAGAAATATAAAAATGTTCCATTTCGTTTTACATCAATACTTTCTATAATTTTTTTATCTTATAGAAGGAAAGAGGGGATTGTGTGAAACGAAGGGGTAAAAACAAATGGAAACAGGCCGTCAGTATGTGTCTTGTATTTCAGATGGCGGTGACGTCGCCGGCCGCTGCGGTGACTCTGCCGGCGGGAAAACAGCAGTCAAAGTTTAACACGGGACAGTATGCTGCGGTACTCGATCCATCGGCAGGCGGCGGGAGTCTTGCACTGTTTAACGGCAGCCGGCCGGATCAGGCCTGGAACACCATGGACGAAGCGCTGGTTCCGGGGACGACGATGCTGTGGGACGGCAGCAGTGGTTTTAGGAAGCTGCAGATAACACCGGAGGCAGTCATGAGTGCAGGCTTAAACAGCGGCGCGGCCACCGGGATCAGGCTGGGAAATGAAGCAGAAGGGGTGAAATCCTGGTTCCTGTTTGAGGATGAGATCATCTGTGCAGGAGCAGGCGTAAAGGTGCGAAAGGAAGAAAGCGGCAGGCTTGTGACGATAGTGGATACCATTCCGGTTACCGACACCACGAAGCTGGCACTGACAAACCCGAATAATGGATTCCGGCTTGTGCGTACAGCCAGTAAAGAAGGCGGTTTGTGGGCATCGCTGATCGACACGGTGACTCAGGGGGTCCATACCCAGCGGAACTGGCTCAGCGCGTCTTCCGGATCAGGAGCTTCCAACAGTCTGGACTGGTCCTATGTATTCGGCAGCGGTGAGAGCGGGTCCTATTTGACGAAGGAATCCGTTTATTACAGGCTCAATACAAAGGAAACAGATGCCGCTCAGCTTGCAGAACTGTTCCTCGCACCGCAGGAAACGTACCAGTATACGCTGGTTGCCGGCGGGACGACGGATGATTATTCCAACAAGAGCCTGTATCAGACGGATGCCAGACTGCTTATCAATACGACTGCGGTCCAGGCGGCCGCCGATGTGGGGGAAGGCGCAGTAGCCATCACAAAGTGGGAACCGGGAAGTGTCCGGGTGGACAATCAGGTCGTTCCTGTTACCATGGATTACCCTGCGGCACTGGAACTGAAGAAGGATTCTTCCACAGGAAACATCGAACTTACGGCGGCAGTTATGCCGTCACAGCAGGATGGGATTCTGGAGGTGATTCTTGAGACCGCTGGTAAACAGATTTTAGCGAATTCGAATCCGGATGCGCTGCAGGAAGCGGTTATGGGAGAAAAGGTAATACTTAAGTTTGACACCGCGGCCATGAAGGGCAATGCGGCGACTGTAACCATTGAGGGAAAGGTTCCGGATACATTGACGGGCGAAGAGATTACTCTGGTCCGGGGATCGGATGGCAGAATAAAGGCGCCGGAATCCCTGCAGGGGGCGATCCGGTGGGAAGTAAAGATTCCAAAGCCGGATGGAAGCTTTGTCCGCAATGCAGGAAGCAGTAAAATCAAGCGGGAACTAAAGGAAGGAGAGACAGACGGGGACAGAAAAGCCGGTGATGCAGACGGCAGCCACATTGCCTCCGTTCGAGGGGCAGCTGATGGGTACGGCATGATCACCGCACGGGAAAAAGGAACCGTGACGATCGTAGCGACGGATGAATACGGAACGAGCGCAAAATGGCAGGTAACTGTTCTCTATGAGGATCCGGATAATCTGCCGGAGGCGGACTCAGCCGATTATGCTGCAATCCGCAAACGCTGGAAGGAATCGATCATCGGAGCCGATTTGACAGCTGTGGACGGCGGTACTGAAATTCTGGAAACGATCGACGAGCGGGCCATGGCTGCCTGGGAGGCGTATGCATACCGCGGACAGGATTCCTGCCAGGATATTCCGTGGCCGGAGGATGCCGGCGCAGCGGGGAATGCTGACATAGCGTACGAGGACGATGCGGTGGAGTTCAGGCCGGCATTTAAAAAGGTACTGGCCATGGCAAGCGCCTATGCAGCGAAGGGAAGCCGGTATTATAAGGATAGCTATATGCTGAGCGACATGAAGCATATTCTGAACTGGCTCTGTTCCAACTGTTATACGCCGAAGACGCAGACCGATAACTGGTGGACATGGGAAATCGGTCTGCCGAAGGATCTGATTCCGGCACTGGTGCTCTTATATGACGATCTGACTCCGGAAGAAACGGCGCTTTATACCGAAGCACTTTACTTCTTCCAGCCGGATCCCTATCATGAAGGGCTGATCGGAACCGGAAGCACTCATGCGCAGGGATACCGGACAGCCCAGGGGGCCAATATCATCGACTGTTCCAGAACCGCGCTGGGGCTTGGGGTTTTAAGAGAAGACAATGAACTGGTTTACTTAGCTTCCAAGGCAGCCTCGGAGACGTTTGTCATCCAGTCGGTGGAAGACAGCACAAAGATTGCGGATCAGGGATATACCAGCGGATTCTACGCAGACGGTTCCTACCTCGATCACTCCCATGTGCCGTATCTCGGCTCCTATGGGATCGAATTCTTAAAGGGCGGTGTCGGCCTTCCTCCGCTGCTTGCAAAATCACCGTGGGATTTTCCGAGGGAAGTTCAGGAGAATCTGGAATTTTATCTGAAAGAAGGTTTTTTAAACGGTATATACAACGGTTTGATGATGGACAGCCTGAAGGGCCGTTCTGTATCCAGACCGGGGGCGAGTGACCGTGATTCGGGAAGAGAAGCCATGGCTCTGATGATTCAGCTTATGAATTCCGTTTCCCCGGAGGTGGAAGAAGAGCTGAGGGGCGCTTTAAAGACGTGGATCGATCTCGATCCGGGCTTTTTGGATACCTTAACCGGTGCGGAGAATATGGCGGTAAAAGAGAAGGCCATAGAAATCAGAGATGATGATTCCATCGTAAGCAGTATACAGCCTGTCCATAAAAACATGCCGCTGATGGACCGGGCTGTTCACAGAACGGATGATTTCCAGCTGGCGCTGTCTATGTATTCCGAGCGCATTCAGAACACGGAGATCATGAACCATGAAAACCGTTACGGATGGCATCAGGGAAGCGGAATGACCTATTTATACAACCGTGACATTCTGCAGTATACAGAGAATTTCTGGAATACGGTCAATCCGCTGCGGCTGGCAGGTACGACTGTGGTTTCCAAGGATATCGGCACAGGACAGCCTGACAGTTCCGGCTTTGCCCAGGGAGGGGATTTCCGGTCGAAAGAGTCCTGGGTAGGGGGCAGTACGATCGGCACGAACGGAATCAATGGTATGTCCATGACCGGAGAGGTCCGGGTGAAGGAGGGCGAGGGATCTCCGTCCATACTGTATGCCCCGGAGTTCTCGGCTAAAAAGTCCTGGTTCATGTTCGGCGGACAGATCGTGTGTCTCGGAGCAGGGATCACCAATACCGGAGAGTCATATCCGGTGGAGAGCATCATTGAGAACCGGAGACTGAGACCGGAGCAAGACAATGTATTGACGGTCAACGGAGAAGTCGAGGACCTGTCGGTTCAGGAGGCTGATCTGGAAGATATTGTGGCCGGCAGCATCGACGTTTCAGGAACCAGAATTCCCGAGGTGTCATGGGCCCATCTGGAAGGCAATGTGGAAGGAAGCGATATCGGATACTATTTCCCGGGAGGAGACCAGACGGTATCCGTCAGAAAGGGAAGAAACGCGGGAGACTGGTCCCTGATTGGGACTTCGAAAGGCGGGGCTTTGGAGACTTACCTGGAGATGTGGTTTGATCACGGAGCCAATCCGGAGAATGAGGCGTATGAATACGTTCTCCTTCCTGGGCTGAGCGCCGAAGAGACGGAAGCCTATTCAAAAGAACCGGGAATTACAATATTGAAGAATACGCCGGAGATTCAGGCCGCTGCAACAGCAGACGGGCTTCTGACAGGCGTGAATTTCTGGACAGACGGACAGGCGGAAATCGGGGCAGTGGCGGCCAGCAGAGCGGCATCTGTCATGACAGAAGAGGATGAAGACGGCGTATTGACGATCGCTGTGTCTGATCCGACCATGAAGAATTCCGGGTCGGTCACTGTGGATATTAAACGCCCGGCTGAAGAAATCCTGACTCACGATGAAAATGTTGACGTCCAGCTGACAGAAAACGGAGTGAGGCTCGTCGTACATACGAAAGGAACCAATGGAACCAGTTCTTACGCGTCCGTAAGGCTGACTCCGTCCGTGATACCGCCGTCCGTGGAACACGTTGTGGAACTGATTACGCAGGCAGCGGAAACAGCAGAGGCGGCCGGTGATTACGGAGCTTTCGATGTGGTAAAGGCAGTGAAGACGGCGGTCAGCGCAGTCTGGAGCGTATCAAACGAAGAACTGGCAGAGTACTGCATGAAAGATCTTCTGGTTTTGGAAGAACTGTACAGAGAGGTTATGGCGGCCCGCGGCAATCGCGTTGAGGTCAGGGTTGAGACGCCAGAGCTTATGGAAAGCCCGGTTACGGCGGCAGGACTTCTGCTGAGTGTCCCGTGGGATGACAGCTTAATGCCGGCGCCCCCATCCCAGGCGAAGAAGGCTACGGCCTCCAATGCCGGTTATAAAGCGTTCGGAGCCGCACGCCAATCAGCGGCCCCATCAACAGCGGCCCCATCAACAGCGGCCCCATCAACAGCGGCCCCATCAACAGCGACCCCATCAACAGCAACCCCGTCAACGGCAGATTCCCCGGCATCAGCCTCTTCCAAAGAGAAAAAGGAGGCAGGAGTGCGCGCCGCGGTACATTCCGTCATATTAACAGTGACAGAAAACGGCGATGCAGGCTGGCCTGAGGACAGACCGCGCGGGGACTGGAGCCAGTCGTATAAGTTCCAGCTCTGTCTGGAAGATGAAAATGGTGTGAGAAGCGGCCCGGTGGCCTGGAAGGCGCCTGCGAACATCTGGATGCAGTTTTCTGAGGACGAGGTACAGACAGACACCATTCGTGCATACTCAGACACCGGCAGCGGAGAGGTACAGTCACTGTCAGTCAGCCTGGAGGAAGCCGGGAGAATCTGTTTTGTACTTCCGGACAGTGCCAGGGTGTATCTGACGGGAGATAAGACAACGGCCGCAGAAGAAATCTTCCAGGTGTCGATCGAAGAAGACTTGACAGGAGGCAGGATAACGGCCTCTCCCATGAGCGGAAAGAAGGGCACAAAGGTAACCGTGCAGGCAGTTTCCCAGAGCGGTTACCGTCTGGCAGGCCTGTCGGCCAATGGAAAATCGCTTACTGCCGGCAGCGACGGCCGCTGTACCTTTGTGCTCCGGGAAGATACACATCTGACTGGCGTGTTCAAACGATCCGGCAGCAGCAGTTCAGGTTCAGGCTCCTCTTCTGGATTCAACAGCGGCTGGAAGAAATCGGGCGAGGTATGGTACTATTACGACACCAATGGAAGAAAAACGACAGGATGGCTTTTAGACAATGGAAAATGGTACTGGCTGGATTCCAGCGGAGCCATGAAAACCGGCTGGCTGCTTAACGAATCCGATGGCTTCTGGTATTACTTAAAACCGGACGGCTCTATGGCAGAAGGGTGGAATTCGCTTAACGGTGTCTGGTATTACTTCGCTCCCCAGACCGAAGGAAGTCCAGGCTGGAGTCTGGTAAATGGCCGCTGGGTCTACGAAAAACCGGAAGCGTCTTATCGTCCTCACGGAGCGATGTACAGCGGATGCGTGACACCGGATGGGTATACGGTCGCGGAAGACGGTGCGTGGAATTAAGATAATATTTCTTTTTTATCCTTCTTTTTTTCTTTAAAATCAGCAAGTGGTGTTAAGATTCCTCCTTTATGATTCTATCATCAAGGAGGTTTTTTTATGGATATACAGGCATTGACACAGTATTTTCTGCAGTACGGGGCAGTTTTTATATTTGTAATTGTGTTGCTGGAGTATTTGAATCTTCCCGGCTTTCCGGCCGGTGTTATCATGCCGCTGGCAGGGATCTGGGCCGCAAGAGGGCAGATCGGACTTGGGATGGCGCTGCTGCTGGCGCTGGCTGCGGGACTGCTGGGAAGCTGGATTCTGTACGGGCTGGGAAGGCTGGGCGGCCATGTACTGCTGGAACGGTATTTAAAGAAGTTTCCGGCCCAGCGGCCGGTCATAGAGAAGAATTTCGCCATGCTTGAGAGGCGGGGGGCCATCGGAATCTTTATCAGCAAGCTGATTCCCATGGTCAGGACCGTGATCTCCATTCCGGCCGGAGTGATCCGCATGAATTTTATTAAATACAGCGTGAGCTCGGCGCTTGGAATTTTTGTATGGAATTTTTTCCTGATAGGAGCCGGTTACTGGCTGGGTGACAGGGCGATCAGCCTGTTTTCATAAGAGGAGGAGCGAAATGAAGATCGCAATGCTGACAAACAATTACAAACCATTCATCGGCGGTGTTCCGATTTCTGTTGAGAGGCTGGCAGAGGGGCTTCGGAGCCTGGGGCATCAGGTGACCGTGTTTGCACCGGAGGGGGCAGGATGGGAGGAAGAACCGGATGTGGTGAGATTCCGGGTCCTTTACGAGTGGCGGGACAAGGGGCTGGTAATCGGCAATTTCAGCGACAGCCGCATTGAAAAGCGTTTCCGCGAAGAACAGTTTGACGTTATTCATGTACATCACCCGGTGGTAATCGGATTTACGGCCGTCTATTTAAGCAAAAAATACGGAATTCCGCTGGCGTATACGTACCATACCCGCTATGAGGAATATCTTCACTATTTTAAACTGTATGAGAGGATGGCGGCGGGGCGGGAGTCTGTGAGAAATGCAGCGCGTTTCAGCAGGGAAGTGCTGGTGCCAGGGTATCTGAATACATTTACGGATCAGTGTGACACGGTATTCGTACCGACAGCATCGATGAAGGAATGTCTGGTGAAACAGGGAGTTGCGACACCGCTGGAGGTCCTTCCCACGGGAATTGGCGAGGAGGCATTTAAACGGGACCCGGAACGTGAGAGGGAGATCCGATCCCGGTATTTAAACGGAGAACCGTGGCTGTTTGCCACGACCGCGCGCCTGGAAAAGGAGAAGAATCTCGATTTTCTGCTGCGGGGAGCCGCCCGTCTCAAGGAACTGGTGGGAGACTGCTTCCGCATTCTGATAATCGGGGATGGGACGAGGAAAGAGACGCTTAAGAATCTGGCAGAGGAGCTTGGAATCGGACGCCAGATCGTGTTTGCCGGACGGGTTCCCAATGCCGAGGTATCCCATTATCTCCATGCGGCCGACGGATTTTTGTTCGCCTCCAAATCGGAGACGCAGGGAATCGTTCTTCTGGAAGCCATGGCCGCAGGCTGTCCCGTAGTTGCGGTCCATGCCAGCGGAGTTGTCGATGTCGTCAGCCAGGGAAAAAACGGATTCATGACCGGAGAAGAGGAGGAAGAATGGGCGTCTGCCGCAGCACGCCTCATGACAGAACCGCAGCTATATCAGAAATTATCGGCGGGAGCCGCAGAAACTGCTTCCTTATATAAGGCGGAGACGGTGGCAAGGGAAGCGGAACACCAGTACTATAAAATGATAGAGAGAAGAACTTCTCCGGAATGGGAATACAGTGGCAGGCAGCTGCCTGTGCCGTCTTTCCTGCGGCTGTTTAAGACTGCCTGACTATGCCTTCCAGGTGGGTGAGAGAACCGTCGGATTAGTAGGAATGTACCGGCGAAAGTGAAAAAACTGGAAAGGCAATAGCCAAAATTCTGAAAAACACCTTGCAATCTGGTATATAGGGTGCTATACTAAATTATTGTGAAGAGTGTAAATGAAACTAAGGACAGTATAGAGTCCTTAGTTTTTTATTGAGTTTTTATCCAAAGGAAAGAAGAGTACACATATTATGAAGATGAAACGAGAAGACGTCAGAAATGTAGCCATCATCGCCCACGTTGACCACGGCAAAACTACCCTGGTGGATGCCCTGCTCAGACAGAGCGGAATTTTCCGCGAGAACCAGGAAGTTGTTGACCGGGTTATGGACTCCAATGATATTGAGAGAGAGCGTGGTATTACCATCCTTTCCAAGAATACCGCTGTCAACTACAACGGTACGAAGATCAACATTATCGATACGCCAGGCCATGCGGATTTCGGCGGCGAGGTTGAGCGTGTCTTAAAGATGGTAAACGGAGTTATTCTGGTGGTGGATGCCTACGAGGGCGTTATGCCGCAGACGAAGTTTGTTCTGCGCAAGGCGCTGGAACTGGGCCTCTCCGTTGTAGCCTGTATCAATAAGATTGACCGTCCGGAGGCGAGACCGGACGAGGTTGAAGAGGAAGTCTTAGAGCTCCTCATGGACCTTGATGCGACAGAAGAGCAGTTAGACTGCCCATTCTTATACGCATCCGCAAAGGGCGGTTTTGCAAAGAAGAATTTAGAGGACGCGGAAGAGAACATGAGCGCCTTATTCCAGACAATCATCGACCATATACCGGCTCCAGAGGGAGACCCGGAAGCGCCGACTCAGCTTCTGATCAGCACCATCGATTACAACGAGTACGTAGGCCGTATCGGCGTAGGCAAGGTGGATAACGGAGCGATCCGTGTCAATCAGGAATGTGTCATCGTAAACCATCACGACCCGGACAAGATGCGCAAGGTTAAGGTAGGAAAGCTGTACGAGTACGAGGGACTGAACAAGGTGGAAGTGACGGAAGCGGGAATCGGCGCGATCGTGGCCATTTCCGGTATTACGGATATTCATATCGGTGATACGCTCTGCTCTCCGGAAAACCCGGAAGCCATTCCGTTCCAGAAGATATCCGAACCGACTATCGCCATGAACTTCATGGTAAACGACAGCCCGCTGGCAGGACAGGAAGGTAAATTTATCACCTCCCGTCATATCAGAGAGCGTCTGTTCCGCGAACTGAACACCGACGTCAGCCTTCGCGTGGAGGAGACCGATTCCCCTGACTGCTTTAAGGTATCCGGCCGCGGCGAGCTGCATCTTTCCGTTCTGATCGAGAACATGAGAAGAGAGAATTTTGAATTCGCAGTCAGCAAGGCTGAGGTTCTGTACCAGTATGATGAAAGAAACCGCAAACTGGAGCCGATGGAGATCGCCTATATCGACGTACCGGAGGAGTTTACCGGCGCGGTTATCCAGAAGCTGACCAGCAGAAAGGGCGAACTGCAGGGCATGAGCCCGGCTAACGGCGGCTATACAAGGCTGGAATTCTCGATTCCGTCCAGAGGCCTGATCGGCTACCGCGGTGAGTTCATGACCGATACAAAGGGTAATGGTATCATGAATACGGCATTTGACGGCTACGCTCCTTTCAAGGGAGATTTATCCTACCGTAAGACCGGCTCCCTGATCGCGTATGAGTCAGGTGAATCCATTACCTACGGTCTGTTCAATGCGCAGGAGCGAGGCATCCTGTTTATCGGACCTGGCGTGAAGGTTTATTCCGGTATGGTAATCGGTCAGAATCCGAAGGCTGAGGATATCGAGATCAACGTCTGCAAGACGAAAAAACTGACCAACACCCGTTCATCCAGCGCGGATGAAGCCCTGAAGCTGACGACGCCGAAGGAGATGAGTCTGGAGCAGTGCCTGGACTTTATCGATACGGATGAGCTCCTTGAGATCACACCGGTATCCCTGAGAATCAGAAAGAAGATCCTGGATCCGACGATGAGGAAGAGGTCTTCCCTGAACAAGAAATCATTGGGTTAATGGAATTATATTAGCTATACCGACAACGGCTGTATATAAGATTATGCTCTGCGGGAGGAAACTTTCGCAGGGCATATTTGCATCCTGGAAATAGTGAAATCCGCTTACTGTCGATAAAGGTCGAAAACGGAAGGAAAAGAGAAGCCGCCGGTATCCGGCCTCCGGTATTTCGGGGAAATATGGGGGTAACTGATTTTTTGTGAGGTTTGACAGGTATTTTCTGTCGATATTTTTGGATGTGTTCTTATCATTTCACGGAATCCCTTTTCATACACTTAATATTAGCTGCAAAGCAAATTGTAACCATTCATCCGTGCATCTTTCTGTTTTCAAAAGCAGGAAAACAGAATACGCAGGACGCCCGGCTGAATCGTTACGGCAAATTAGTGAAAGAAGAGGAGAAATACAATGTCGGAAAAAATGATTGAGAACAACAAAGTAAGCGTAATCGGGGAGATCATCTCCGGCTTCACCTTCAGCCATGAGGTATTCGGAGAAGGATTCTATATGGTGGACGTTGCAGTAAATCGTCTTAGCGAGCAGGCTGATGTCATACCTCTTATGATATCGGAGCGACTCATCGATGTAGAAGCGAATTACATAGGCTGTACCATGGAAGCCCTGGGACAGTTCCGTTCCTATAACCGGCATGAAGGGACGAAAAACCGCCTGGTTCTGTCCATCTTCGTGCGTGAGATCCATTTCCTGGAGGAATTTACGGATTATACGAAAACAAATCAGATTTTTCTGGATGGATATATATGTAAGGCCCCTATATACAGAAAGACTCCTCTGGGCAGAGAGATCGCGGATCTTCTGCTCGCCGTAAACCGGCCCTATGGGAAGTCTGACTACATTCCGTGTATCGCGTGGGGAAGAAACGCCAGATACGCCTCCGGCTTCGAAGTTGGCGCGCGGGTGAAGGTCTGGGGCCGCGTGCAGAGCAGAGAGTATACGAAGAAGCTCAGCGAAACCGAGTGTGAGAAACGGATCGCTTACGAGGTATCTGTCAGCAAGCTGGAATGCGCGGAATAACGAAGGATAAGGCGGGAATTAAGAAAACGGTAAGAAAACTTGCAAAAATTTAAATTTTGTGATACGATAAGCGGGTAACGTAGTATATCAATATATTGCTTTTTTGCTGGTATGAGGTGCAAAAGGATGAGTAAAGGTACAATACAGGTTATATGCGGCGAAGGAAAAGGAAAGACGACGGCTGCGCTCGGCATGGGGATCTCCGCTCTGTTAAAGGGGCAGACGGTAATCATGATACAGTTTTTAAAGGGCTGTCAGGAGCTGGCCTCCTGTGAGATTTTAGAGCGGCTGGAACCGGAACTGAAGATTTTCCGGTTTGAAAAGTCCGATGCTTTCTTCGAGACATTATCGGAGGAGCAGCAGAAGGAAGAACGGATGAATATCCGCAACGGCATGAATTTTGCAAGAAAAGTACTTTCGACCGGAGAGTGTGACCTGGTTATTCTCGATGAGGTGCTGGGACTTTTGGATCAGGGAATTATCGAGATGGATGAGATGACGACGCTGCTTCAGTCCAGGGTTGAGGAAATCGACCTGATTCTGACTGGAAAGGTATTCCCGAAGGAGCTGGATCCCCTCGTGGATGGCATCAGAGAAATTGATCATCTTAAAGTTGACAATACAAAGCAATAATGGTAGTATGGTAACATACATAATAAAGTAGAGGTTGCGTTGATTATGAGTATTCTGCCTGATGCATCAGGGTGCATGTGAGGGTGGAGGAAAGGATGAGACGCCGAAGGACGGTACGGCCCGGGACGTATCTGTTCTGGGCATATGATGAAGAATCATATGACTGTCATCCTGCATGGATGGGGCGCTGCTTGAAGATAAGAAGTATTTACCGGATTCTGAACTTTAAGAGCTGACCCCGCTGTCAGCTCTTTTTCTCTGTCAGGAATGATCGTTTTGCAGGCAAAAGGATAAGAGCAGGATAATGGCACGGGGCGGGCGCATGATTTTATGTAGCGGAAGCGTTGGCAACAGGAACAGATTGAATCAGGAGGATAAGACTATGGCACTTTTTGAAGGAGCGGGTGTAGCGCTGATTACACCATTTAAGGACAACGGAGAGGTGAATTACGAGAAGCTGGAAGAACTGCTGGAAGAGCAGATTGCCGGCGGTACGGACAGCATCGTCATCTGTGGAACCACCGGTGAGGCATCCACCATGACCCATGAGGAACATTTAAGCGTAATAAAGTATACGTGTGAAGTGGTAAATAAGAGAATACCCGTAGTGGCCGGAACAGGTTCCAACTGTACGGAGACAGCCATCTATCTTTCAAAGGAGGCGGAGAAATTCGGTGCAGACGGTCTGCTTCTCGTGTCCCCGTATTATAACAAGGCGACTCAGAACGGCCTGATCGCACATTTTACCGCGATTGCGGATGCGGTGAAGATTCCGATCATTCTCTATAATATCCCGGGACGTACCGGCGTGACGATCGCTCCGCAGACGATTGTAACACTCTGTAAGAACGTGCCGAACATTGTCGGTGTGAAGGAGGCCAGCGGAAATCTCACGAATATCGCTACGATGCTTGCGATGGCAGACGGCTGTGTGGATGTATATTCCGGCAACGACGATCAGATCGTACCGCTTCTCTCTCTCGGAGGAAAGGGCGTCGTTTCGGTTCTGTCCAATGTAGCGCCTGCACAGACCCATGAGATCTGCGCTTCCTATTTCCGCGGCGATGTGAAAGAGAGCGCAAGACTTCAGCTGGAAGCGATTCCGCTGATAGGCGCCCTGTTCTGCGAAGTGAACCCGATTCCGGTCAAGGCGGCCATGAACTTAATGGGTAAGAAGGTTGGCCCGCTTCGCCTGCCGCTCACCGAGATGGAGCCTGCAAACCAGGAACGTTTAAAGAAAGCTATGGAAGAATACGGAATTTTATAAACCCCGTTAATCATTAAATGCAGGGCCGGACGCATCGGTATCAGGGCGTCCGGCCTGTTGAACACTCTCAGATACTTCCCTGCACTCATTATAAAATGGAGGAAAAATACTTATGGTAAAGATGATTATGCACGGCTGCAATGGAGCCATGGGACAGGTGATTTCTAAAATTGTTGAAGAAGACGAGAATATTACGATTGCTGCGGGAATTGATGTAAATGACACCATACAGAATTCCTATCCGGTATTTCCCTCTCTGGAGGCGTGTACTGTGGAGGCGGATGTGATCGTGGACTTTGCATCGGCAAAGGCGGTAAACGGTCTTCTCAGCTACTGTTCCGAAAAGAGGATTCCTGTGGTAGTGTGTACGACAGGACTTTCAGAAGAACAGATTCAGCTTGTGGAAGAGACCCCGTCAGGTGCGGTACTTCGTTCCGCAATATGTCGCTGGGGATCAATCTGCTGTTAAAGCTGGTGAAGGAGGCGGCAGAGGTTCTGGCTGAGTCCGGCTTCGACATTGAGATTCTGGAAAAGCACCACAATAAAAAGGTGGACGCGCCCAGCGGAACCGCTCTGGCGCTGGCTGACTCCATCAATGAGGCGATGGACAACCACTACCACTATCAATACGACCGCTCCCAGACGAGGGAGAAGCGCCAGAAGGATGAGATCGGAATCCAGGCTATCCGCGGAGGCTCCATCGTCGGTGAGCACGACGTGATCTTCGCCGGACAGGATGAGGTGATTACCTTCCAGCATACCGCCTACTCCAAGGCTATTTTTGCAAAGGGCGCAGTATCGGCAGCAAAGTTTCTGGTGGGTAAAGAACCGAGACTTTATACCATGGCGGATGTGATCGGCTAAGAGAGGGGTACGGATGAGGACTGTCATTTACAGTCAGTTGCGGGAGTCTGAGCAGGCAGCTGACGGCCAGCTACCGCGCCGCCTACCGGGGACTTATGGACGAGGCGTATCTGACCTCCCTTCAGGAAGGCAGGTAATGTAAACGGTGCCTGTCCCCCCAAATGCCGCGCCAACTTTACAAAGTCACTTTGCAGAGCGATCGATCCAGGTTTGACAGAATTGTATTGAAATTACAAAATGAAACAAATAATAAGCGTTTGATGCATTGTGCAGTATCTTGTGTGATGAAGAAGTGATGAGGCCTGCTTATGAAAGTGCGTTCAGCCCAGATGCAGCGGAAGCGGCAATTGCGTGCAGGGAATATGCGTTCACGGTTCTCGATGCAGACAGCGTCTGCTCTATGATTCGGGATACAAATATAGCTTCTCAAAATGTTGCTGTTCGAAATGGTATGAAAATTATTGATAAAGCTGCAAAGAATTTTAGGAATACGAAAATGAACTTTTTTTTATATTTTGCAGAACGGACACAATGATTTTGAGTCAAGCGCTTTTAAGCTGTTTTTCCGGCTTTGAGCCATTAAAAAATTAGAAAAATTTCCCACCATAATTTATTCTCCTCTAACACATACTAAGCATAGAAAATGAAAGGAGAATGTATTATGAAAAGAATAAAACCATATGTATTTGCAGTACTTGTCATTATGACAGTGATGTGTCTGTCCGCATGCGGCAGCAATAAGAACACAACAAATGAAACCACCGGAGGCAGCAGCGCAGCTACAACGCAGACAACGGCTATGGAGTCCACAACAGATATGGGGACTACAAGAAATGCCGATGAAGACGCTAAGGAAAGCACCGGAGTTATCGACGGCATGATCAATGATGTTGAGAGAGGTGTCGATGATATAACTGGCGAGAGCAACGGCCATCCGACCAACAGTGCTGATATGAGCTCTGCAGCAGAATAAGTATTTTTATACAGAGACGAAAAATAAAATGGCTTTGGGCCCGGAAAGGCTTGAAGCCATTTTTTCCCTGTTATATAATGGAGCGTATAACAGAAATGAGGACAGAAGGATGAAAAAACTGATTAAAAAGGCATTTATTACACTGATCGTTCTGGGCGTTGCCGGTATTGTCTGCCTGGCGGGCGTCAATACATATATGATCAAATCTACGGAAAAACGGATTCTCACACAGGAGGAAGCGGCCGCGCTGGGAGCGGACTGCATCCTTGTTCTGGGAGCGGGTGTTCATCCGGACGGAAACCCCAGCAACATGCTGGAGGACCGTCTGCTTCGCGGGATCGAGCTGTATGATGCAGGCGCTTCTCAGAAGCTGCTGATGAGCGGAGATCATGGCCGGAAAAATTACGACGAGGTGAACGTGATGAAGCAGTTCGCCGTGGCCCGCGGCGTGCCTTCGGAGGATGTATTTATGGATCACGCCGGTTTTTCCACCTATGAGAGCATGTACCGGGCCCGCGATGTGTTTCAGGCGGACAAGGTGATCATCGTGACACAGCGCTACCATCTCTACAGGGCGCTGTACGCCGCGAAACAGCTGGGACTCGACGCTTATGGCGTGGCTTCCGACCAGAGGACGTACGCCGGTCAGAAGCGGCGTGATGTGAGGGAGCTGCTGGCCAGAGGGAAAGACTTTATGACCGGAATCTTCAAGCCGGAGCCGACGTACCTGGGAGAGGCGATTCCGGTAAACGGCGATGGAAATGCAACGAATGACTAAGGCGGAGAAAGAAAGGACGGGCTTTTTGAAGAATACCCTGTTTGCAGAAAAACAACGGATGAAACGGTATAACCGGAGTAAGAAGCCGTGGAGAAGCCGCGGCTTTCTCAGGGCGTCCATGGGAAGGCGTACCCACATTTTCAGAAACTGCTTAAGCTGTATGGTTCTGGCGGAGCTGATCGTTATAGGTGTAAATGACCCCGGTATTTTTACGGAGACTGCGCGTCGATTTCATATTGGCTGTGTGAAGGAAGAGACGGTGGAGACAGCGGATTTTGGGGCCTTAGAAGATGGACACCAATCTGACAAAAAGGACAGCGGAGTTACGATTGACTGGAAAGAGGGCAGGGTTGAATTCTGGCGGACAGAGGAGAAGCTTCGCCGTGAAAATGCGGAGAACAGACCGGATTAACGCGGCGTCCGGCGCATTTATATGCGAATACAGCCATCGTCCATAAGAATTTATAATATATAAAAATGTTGCAATCGCATTTTCACTGTATTATAATTTCTACTGAAATACCTTGGTTATATTCATAAAACTTATAAATTAATTCAGGAAAAGGACTGGTGGATACCATGGAGAAAAAAGAATTACTGTATGAAGGAAAAGCGAAAAAGGTTTATACAACAGAGGATCCGGACGTATTAATTGTGGATTATAAAGATGACGCTACGGCATTCAACGGTTTAAAGAAGGGTACCATCGTAGGAAAAGGCGCGATCAACAACCGCATGACAAACCACATCTTTAAGAAGCTGGAAGCAGAAGGCGTTCCGACTCATTTTATCGAGGAATTAAGCGACCGTGAGACCGCTGTTAAGAAAGTAGAGATCGTTCCGTTAGAAGTAATTGTAAGAAACTTCTCCGCAGGCAGCTTCGCAAAGAAGATGGGCATGGAAGAGGGCATCAAGTTCGCTTGTCCTACACTGGAATTCAGCTATAAAAATGATGATCTGGGAGATCCGTTCATCAACAGCTACTACGCACTGGCACTGAACCTGGCAACTCAGGAGGAGATCGACGCGATCACAAAGTATACCTTTAAGGTAAACGAAGTGATGAGAGAGTATTTTGACAGCCTTGGCATCGAGCTGATCGACTTTAAGATCGAATTTGGCCGTTACCATGGACAGATCATTCTGGCCGACGAGGTTTCTCCGGATACCTGCAGACTGTGGGATAAGGAAACGCATGAAAAACTGGATAAGGACCGTTTCCGCCGCGATATGGGTAACGTAGAAGACGCTTATGAAGAAGTATTCCGTCGTCTTGGTATCCAGTAAACAGCACAGAAAGGCATTACTACATGAGACATGACTTGAATATTACTGCGGGGGATGAGTTACATGAGGAGTGCGGCGTCTTCGGAATGTATGATTTCGATCACGGGGACGTGGCGTCTACCATTTATTACGGATTATTCGCATTGCAGCACAGGGGGCAGGAAAGCTGTGGAATCGCGGTCAGCGATACGGCGGGCCCCAAGGGGAAAGTAAACGCGTATAAGGGGATGGGTCTGTGTAACGAAGTCTTTACTCCTGAGATCTTAGAAGGTCTTCACGGCAATATTGGAGTGGGTCATGTTCGTTATTCGACGGCGGGCAGCAGTACCAGGGAAAATGCCCAGCCGCTGGTGTTAAACTATATAAAAGGCACTCTGGCTCTGGCGCATAACGGCAATCTTGTCAATGCGCCGGATCTTCGCCGGGAGCTGGAATATTCGGGGGCGATTTTTCAGACTACGATTGATTCTGAAGTCATTGCCTACCACATCGCAAGGGAGCGTGTGAAGACATCTTCTGTGGAAGAGGCGGTTGCCGGAGCCATGAAGAAGATTGTGGGAGCATATTCCCTTGTTGTCATGAGTCCCAGAAAAATGATTGGGGCCAGGGATCCCTTCGGATTCAAGCCCCTCTGTATCGGAAAACGTGACAACGCCTATATTCTGGTGTCGGAAAGCTGCGCGCTGGATACGATCGGAGCGGAATTCGTCCGGGATGTCAGACCGGGTGAGATCGTTACCATTACGAAGGACGGTATCGCATCGGATACGAGGCTGTGCTTTCAGGACCGGAGCAGGGAAGCGAGATGTGTATTTGAATACATTTATTTCGCCAGACCGGACAGCGTATTTGACGGAGTGAGCGTCTATCAGGCCAGAATTCTTGCCGGCCGTGCCCTGGCTGTAGATTCACCGGTGGAGGCCGATCTGGTGGTCGGAGTTCCGGAATCCGGCAATGGAGCGGCGCTGGGCTATTCCATGGAGTCAAAAATTCCCTATGGCACTGCCTTTGTCAAGAACTCTTATGTAGGCAGAACCTTTATCAAGCCGAAGCAGAGCAGCCGGGAGTCGGCCGTACGGATTAAACTGAACGTCTTAAAGGAGGCTGTGGCGGGCAAACGCGTCATCATGATTGATGACTCCATTGTCCGGGGAACCACCAGCGCTTTGATCGTCGGGATGCTGCGGGAAGCAGGGGCGAAGGAGGTCCATGTCCGGATCAGCGCTCCGCCATTTCTCCATCCGTGTTACTTTGGAACGGATATTCCTTCCGAGGACCAGCTGATCGCTCACGGCCGGACGGTACAGGAGATCTGCGATATGATCGGTGCGGATTCCCTGTCCTTCTTAAGACAGGAACGGCTGACGGAAATGGCGCAGGGACTGCCAATCTGTACTGCGTGCTTTTCCGGTGAGTATCAGATCCAGCCGCCTGAGGAGGATATCCGGGGCGAGTACGTGCAGTAGTTCAGAGATTCCGCAGAAGAAAAGAGGCGCTGCACCGGATTGTGTCACCATCCGGCACGGCGCCTTTTATGCAGGGAGAGCGGCAGTGAAGATGGGTAAGATTCGACATGATCCGGCACAACCGTAAATTTTGTGATTTTTTCCTTTTAACTGTGAGCATATTATGATATGATATTTAATAAAAATCAACGAGAATTCTCCCAGCCTCTACAGGTGGAGATGAATCGCAAAAACAAACTTAGCGGCAGTGGCGGGCAGATATCCCCCCACTGACATGAAATCAAAACAATCCGGGCAACCGGATAAAATGGCAGCATAGCTACTAGGTTATTCTGGGTTTTGTATTCTGGACTCAGAATGTGGATTGAAATAAAATCAAATGAAAGGGTGGAGACGTGGAAACGGTATCAGTCACATGCCGGTTCCTCCGTATGACGAAAGCCATCAGTCTCCTTGGTATATTTTTATGAACGACCGCTATCAGAGTCCTTTGTCTGAGCGCTATGCCAGCAAGGAAATGCAGTATATATTTTCACCGGATAAGAAATTCCGCACATGGAGGAAGCTCTGGATCGCTCTCGCCGAGACGGAGATGGAACTGGGGCTGCCGGTTACGCAGGAACAGATCGATGAGCTGAAGGCCCATCAGGATGAGATCAATTACGATGTAGCGAAGCAGCGCGAGAAAGAAGTTCGTCACGACGTCATGTCCCATGTGTACGCTTACGGCGTACAGTGCCCGAAGGCAAAGGGAATCATCCATCTGGGAGCGACTTCCTGCTACGTGGGCGATAATACGGATATTATCGTTATGACCGAAGCGCTGGCGTTAGTCAGGAAGAAACTGGTCAACGTGATTGCGGAGCTGGCGAAGTTTGCAGACAGATACAAAGATCAGCCGACGCTGGCATTTACCCATTTTCAGCCGGCACAGCCGACTACGGTTGGAAAACGCGCTACACTGTGGATGCATGAGCTGGTCATGGATTTAGAGGATTTAGACTATGTGGCAGGCTCCATCCGTTTATTGGGCTCCAAAGGCACCACGGGCACACAGGCCAGCTTCCTGGAGCTGTTTGACGGCGATATGGACAAGGTAAGAAAGCTGGATCCGATGATCGCAGAGAAGCTGGGCTATCCGGGCTGCTATCCGGTTTCCGGCCAGACGTATTCGAGAAAAGTGGACAGCCGTGTCTTAAATATACTGGCCGGCATCGCACAGAGTGCGCACAAGTTTTCCAATGATATCCGTCTGCTTCAGCATTTGAAGGAGATCGAGGAGCCATTTGAAAAGAGCCAGATCGGTTCTTCCGCCATGGCCTACAAGCGCAATCCGATGAGAAGCGAGAGAATCGCCTCTCTGTCAAACTATGTGATGTCCGATGTGATGAACCCCATGCTGGTGGCTTCCACCCAGTGGTTCGAGCGCACGCTGGACGATTCCGCGAATAAGCGTCTCAGCATTCCGGAGGGATTCCTGGCGATTGACGGTATTCTGGACCTTTACTTAAATGTAGTTGACGGTCTCGTCGTTTATCCGAAGGTGATCGAGAAACACATGATGGCGGAACTGCCATTTATGGCTACCGAGAATATTATGATGGATGCCGTAAAAGCAGGAGGCGACAGACAGGAGCTTCACGAGAGAATCCGTGAGCTGTCCATGGAGGCCGGAAGAAATGTGAAGGAAAACGGTATGGACAATAACCTCCTGGAGCTGATTGCCGCTGATCCTGCGTTCAATTTAAGCCTCGATGAACTTAAGCAGAACATGGACCCGAAGAAGTATGTCGGATGCGCGCCGGCTCAGGTGGAGATCTATCTGGATGAAGTGATTCGGCCGCTGCTTTCCGCGAATCAGGATGTTCTTGGGATGACGGCTGAGATTAATGTCTAAAAATGTGTAAGATAAATGTGTGTCAGCGGAAGACCATTTAGACGGGTATAAAAACAGTGATCTTCCGCAGAATAAGAATGGATTCAGAGCAGAGGCGGTCGATAGTCTCTGCTCTTTTCAGGAGGATACGGTATGAGCAGCAATCTGGAATATTACAAGGTGTTTTATTACGTAGGACAGTTAGGCAGCATCACACTGGCCGCGGAGAAGCTGTGCATCTCCCAGCCGGCCGTCAGCCAGGCGATCCGCCAGCTTGAGCTTTCCGTCGATGCGAAGCTGTTTATCAGGACCTCCAAAGGTGTCAGGCTGACGAGAGAGGGAGAACTTCTCTATTCTTATGTGAAATCGGGTTTAGATGATATCTGGTATGGGGAGAATATGTTAAGGCGGATGCAGGATCTGGATACGGGAGAGGTCAGAATCGGAGCCAGCGATATGACGCTTCAGTTTTATTTACTGCCGTTTCTGGAGCGTTTTCACGAGAAATATCCGAAGGTTAAGGTAACGGTGTCTAACGGCCCCACACCGGAGACACTGGGCTTTTTAAGTCATGGAACCATTGATTTCGGCGTGATCAGCTCCCCGGTCGATGCGAGGCCGGAGGTCTCTGTCACTGAGGTAAAGAAGATCCGTAATATTTTTGTGGCGGGAGAGCAGTTTAAGCATTTAAAGGGGAAAAGGCTGGAATACGGTATATTGAAAGAACTCCCCTGTATTTTTTTGGAAAAGAATACGAGTACGAGACGGTTTATGGATGATTTTTTAGAGAAGCTGGGTATCGTTGTGGAACCGGAATTCGAGTTGGCGACCAGTGATATGATTGTCCAGTTTGCCATGAGGAATCTTGGAATCGGCTGCGTGATGTCGGAGTTTGCAGAGAAGGAAATCGAAGCAGGCCATCTGTTTGAACTGGAATTTAAGCAGGGAATGCCGGAGCGGAGTTTCTGCATCATCACAGACCGAAAAAATCCCATGTCTCCCGCAGGAGGCCGTCTGCTGGAGCTATTGATGGAAAAACCAATGATATAATTAAAACTTATGGAGAACATAAATAATATTGACTTTACTTATGATGTGCTTTGAGCTATGATATACGCGGTGGCAATGAGCAGTGTGGAATCCGGTAAGCAGCAATCTGCGTCATGCTTGCATGAAAGCAGATTGCCGCTTACCGGATTCCATAGGGCGAAGCCCGTGACCGAGATGGAGCGGAGCGGAATCGAGGTCCACTGCGGGATAGAACGAAGCAAGCTTGAAGCCTGCCACGGCGCAGAACGAAGCAAGATCGAGTCCTGCCACGGCGCAGAATGAATCAAAATCGAATCCCGCCGCAAACCGTAGTGAAGTAAAGGAGGAAACAAACAAATGGTAAGAGCAATAGTAGGCGCCAATTGGGGCGATGAGGGAAAAGGAAAAATCACGGACATGCTGGCGAATGAGTCCGACATCATCATCCGTTTTCAGGGAGGCAGCAATGCAGGACATACGATCATCAACAACTATGGCAAGTTTGCGCTCCACCTTCTGCCGTCCGGCGTTTTCTACAGCCATACGACGAGCGTAATTGGAAATGGCGTGGCGTTAAACATCCCGTTTCTGGTTAAGGAAATTGACGAGCTGGTAAGCAAGGGCGTTCCGAAGCCGCACATTCTCGTCTCTGACCGCGCGCAGATTCTGATGCCGTATCATATTCTGTTCGACCAGTATGAAGAGGAACGTCTTGGGAAGAAGTCCTTTGGCTCTACAAAGTCGGGTATTGCTCCATTCTATTCAGATAAATATGCAAAGATCGGATTCCAGGTCAGCGAGTTGTTTGAAAGTGAATCCTTAAAGGAAAAAGTAGCGCAGGTGTGCGAGACGAAGAATGTGATGCTGGAGCATTTATACCACAAGCCGGTTCTCGACCCGGAGGAGCTGTTTCAGACAATGCTTCAGTACCGTGATATGGTGGCTCCTTACGTCTGTGATGTGTCCAAATACTTATACGATGCCATCAAAGAGGGAAAGAATATCCTGCTGGAAGGCCAGCTTGGCTCTTTGAAGGATCCGGATCACGGCATTTATCCGATGGTTACATCCTCCTCCACACTGGCAGCTTATGGGGCCATCGGCGCAGGTATCGCGCCTTATGAAATAAAGAATATCACTACCGTTGTGAAGGCATATTCCAGTGCGGTTGGAGCAGGTGCATTTGTCAGCGAGATCTTCGGCGAGGAAGCTGATGAACTGAGAAAGCGCGGCGGCGACGGCGGTGAGTATGGAGCTACAACAGGACGTCCGAGACGTATGGGCTGGTTTGACGCGGTTGCGAGCCGGTATGGATGCCGGATTCAGGGATCCACAGAGGTGGCACTGACCGTTCTCGATGTACTGGGATATTTAGATGAGCTTCACGTCTGCGTTGGTTATGAGATTGACGGTGAGGTTACGAAGGATTTCCCGACTACAGTCCGTTTGGAGCGCGCAAAACCGGTCTACGAGACACTTCCTGGCTGGAAATGTGAAATCCGTGGTATCAAAAAATACGAAGACCTGCCGGAAAACTGCCGGAAATATATTGAATATATTGAGAAAGAGATTGAGACTCCAATCACCATGGTTTCCAATGGACCGGGGAGAGACGAGATCATTTACAGATAAGACTGTCCTTATTTATTGGCAGAAAATGAAAGACGGCCAAATCCGGTAAAAGAACCATCCGGATTTGGCCGTCTTTTTTCTATTCGTTGTTTCTGTCTTTTTCCTCAGGATTTAAGAGCCTGTACACCAGTTGAAAAGCATACAATATGACGGGTATGATGACGGTTGAGAAGATAGCGGCCATCAGCCAGTTATTTGCGGACGGACTTTTGGAGAAAGCCGAAACGATGGCGATAACATACATGGCCAGTATGAAAATAACTCCGGCCATGGCCAGAGGGCGTTTCCATTTCATGGGGACACCTCGCTTTCTTTGGGATGGTACTTCTCTTTATTATAACAGAAAACTTCGGAAACTCAAGGTAAGGATTTGGGATTTGTTCACAAAAACTTCAGATTTGCAGCCTGTACTTTTTTACCAGATTATAGTACAATCAGAGAGAGATAACGTGTGAAAAGACAGGGAAGGAGTGTGTATTCTTGAAGAAAAGATGGGCAGCGGCGGTTGCAGTGAGCATGCTCTTAAGCCTCGGAAGCGTCATGGCAGCCGCGGCAGATGAGACGGGGGCCGTTCAAACAGAGAACACAACTTCAGAGAGCGGAACCGCGGAGAATGGGAACCCGGCAAACGGAGCTGTAGAGAGTGGGAACCCGGCAAACGGAGCTGTAGAGAATGGAAACCCGGCAAACGGAACCTCAGAGAACACAGCCGGGCAGGCGTCGGAGGCAGACTCCGGGAATGAAGTAAAGGGAACCTGGAAGCAGGAAGACGGCGGCTGGAGATATTATGACGAAGCCGGAACGTATAAGAAGAACAGCTGGGAGCAAATCGGCGGTTACTGGTACCATTTTGGCAAGGACGGTCTTATGGCTGTGGGCTGGCAGAAGATAGGCGGATATAACTATTGTTTCTGGGAGACGGGAGATCTGGCAATCGGCTGGTGCTATAATGATGACGATGAGAAATGGTACAATTTTGATGCGGATGGCACTGCGAAGAAGGGCTGGTTTCAGGATGAAGACGGAAGCTGGTACTGGTTCTCCACAAGAGGAGAGATGGCTTCTTCCGGTTATAAGTCGATCGACGGGAAACGGTATTATTTCTTCGAGGATGGCCAGATGGCGGCCAATCAGTATGTTGGATTGTTCTACATGGACGAGAACGGCCAGAGGGATAAGCGCTATGACATCGTAATAGAAGGAAAGAGCAGGGAATCATCTGTGGCATCTGAGACGAAAGAGGAGATCACAGCAGCCCTTGAGCATATTCCGAGAGGCTGGATCAAGTATTTTGTGGATCACGGATGGGAGATTCTCTATTATCCGGATAAGGAATATTTTTCCGCACCCGAGTCCGACGGCAGTACATACTATGTGTATCATAAGCTGGATACGAGCTACCGGAAGATTAAGTTCTGCAAGGCGGAGGGATTGACCCAGGCCTTTGGAGAATACATTGGATACGCGGCCGACTGCTTTGACAGCGACAGCCAGTTCGCTGTGGATCTGGCCATGAATAAGGGGAATGTGGATGAGTTCGTCGATGTCCCCGATTATTATACGAACAACATGCAGTTTTATTTCGGTAAGCTGGTGGAGGCATATTTAAGCGACAACGATACGAGAACCGCTATGGAAGCGGATTCGCCTCAGGTTTGTGAGATTTTAAGGAAGGTTTTGTATGCGCGGTAGGCGGCTTTAACAAAACAAGCGAGAATTCCCCCACTGACATGAAGTCAAGCCGCGCATCTATAAGATGTAGCCGCACTCTGTGAAATGATCGAGCGTGGATTGAAACAACAAAATAGACGGCACTTTGCGAAATGACTAAGCGTGGAATGAAACCTATATACGAAAAATAATAGGAACGATAAAAAAGCAGGAGCAATCCTGTTTTTTTATTGCTTCTGAAAGGATAGGGAGATAGAAGACAGGAGATAATAGATGCAGAAAACAGGATACGAATAAACGAAGCGACGTAAAAGACATCATTACAAAATAATCGATAAAAAAATACTTATTTACTCTTGACTCCTGAAGGCATCAGGTATATACTAACCATAGAACGTTAATTATTTAACAAAACAGAAAAAACTTATAAATGAAAAGCTTATCTTAGATCAATTTAAATCGTTTAACAAAATCAACGAGAATTCTCCCAGCCTCTACAGGTGGGAGATGAATCGCAAAAACAAACTTAGCGTCAGTGGCGGGCAGATATCCCCCACTGACATGAGGTCAAAACAATCCGGGCAACCGGATAAAATGGTAGCATAGCTACGATGTGTGAATTGAAATAAATAAATCGTTTTTATTATTAATGAGGAGGCGGCATCCATGAAGAAGATGGAAGGTAAAGTCGTACTGATTACCGGCGGTGCGAGAGGGATTGGCTATGGTATTGCAAAGGCATTTGCAGAAGAGGGCGCCAATATCGTTATTACGGGACGTACGGCGAGTACACTGATCGAGGCAAGAGAGAATCTGGAAGCAGATTACGGCATCGAGGCGCTGTTCGTAGTTGCGGACGGCGGCGATGAGACGGCTGTAAAGAACGTGGTAAAGCAGGCGGTTGACCGTTTTGGCAAGCTGGATTGTCTTGTCAATAACGCACAGGTTTCCAAGTCCGGCACAATGCTGGTGGACCACACGAAAGAGGATTTCGACCTTGCGATCTATTCCGGTCTGTATGCGACGTTTTTCTATATGAGAGAGGCGTTCCCGTATTTGAAGGAGACAAAAGGCAGCGTAATCAATTTCGCCTCCGGAGCGGGCCTGTTCGGCAAACTGGGCCAGTCTTCCTATGCGGCAGCCAAAGAGGGAATTCGCGGTATGTCCCGTGTGGCGGCGGCAGAGTGGGGCGAGTTTGGAATCAATGTGAATGTAGTCTGCCCGCTGGCCATGACACCTGGTCTGGAAAAGTGGAAAGATGAGTATCCAAAACTGTATGACCAGACGATTCAGAGCATTCCTCTCAAGCGATTTGCCGATCCGGAGAAGGATATCGGGCGTGTCTGCGTATTTCTTGCATCAGACGACGCCAGTTATGTGACGGGTGAAACAATAACACTTCAGGGTGGAAGCGGATTGAGACCATAAATGAAAAGAATCCATCGGAGACGATACGTCTTCCGGTGGATTCTTTTTGTTTCCGCGAGCAGCGAGTCTGGTGGAACCGTTTCTATTCAGCAAGCGTTTCCCATATTTCATAGAGTTCTTCCAGCCTTGTCTGAAGCTCTTCTTTCTCTTTGTTGAGTTCCATGAGGCGGGAGACATCGGTAAAGACTTCTTCCCGGGTGAGAAGCCCGTCGATTTCGCCGTCCCTCGTCTCCAGCTGATGAATCTCATCCTCGGTCTTTTTTAAGTCGTTCTGCCGTTTGCGGATTCTGGCCTGTTCCTCTTTAAATGCCTTCCAGTCCTGTTTGACTTCGGAACCCTCGGGAGTCTGTGATGCACCGCCTTTCGCTCCGTTTTCCTGATTTCCTGACGGCTCTGAGGCGTAAAGCTCTGTCATCAGCTCTTTCTTTTCCAGATAATAGTCGTAATTGCCGATATAATTGACCAGCGTGTGACCCGTCAGGTCGAGAATGCGGGTGGCCGTTTTGTTGATGAAGTAACGGTCGTGGGACACGTAGAGAATTGTGCCCGTATAGCTGTTCAGCGCATCCTCCAGAATTTCCTTGGAGGTGATATCCAAATGGTTCGTCGGCTCATCGAGGATCAGGAAATTGGCCTCGGACAGCATCAGCTTCGCCAGAGAGACGCGTCCCCGTTCGCCGCCGCTTAAGTCCTTGACCCGTTTGAACACATCGTCTCCGGTGAACAGAAACGCGGCAAGAATGTTCCGGATCTGCGTGTTGTTCATGTTGGGATACGTATCAGAAAGCTCGTCGAAGAGCGTCTTTTCCATATGCAGAACCTGATGTTCCTGGTCGTAATAGCCGATATGCACCTTGGAACCGAGACGAATTTCCCCGGTATCTGCAGGCAGTAAGTTGTTCAATATCTTTAAAATCGTGGTCTTTCCGGTTCCGTTGCCTCCGATAATGGCAACCCGCTCCCCCCGTTTGATATCAAAATCCACATGGTCAAACAGATGGTTGGGACCGAAGGCCTTGCTCAGGTCACGGACGGTCAGCACATCGTTACCGCTGATGATGTTGGGCTCTAAACGGATTCGCATCTCGTCATTGACTTCCGCCGGTTTTTCCAGGACCTCGATCTTATCCAGCATCTTTTCACGGCTTTCCGCCCGTTTGATGGATTTTTCCCTGTTGAAGGATTTCAGCTTCGCAATGACCTCCTCCTGGTGGCGGATTTCCTGCTGCTGGTTTAAATAAGCCTTCATTTTCGCGTCCCGGATCATGGCGCGCTTTTCACTGTAGGCTGTGTAATTGCCCTGGTATACGGCGAGATTGCCACTGTCCATCTCGATAATCTTTGTGACGACGCGGTCGAGGAAATACCGGTCATGGGCGACGATGATGACGCTTCCGTCGTAATTGGTCAGATAACCCTCCAGCCAGGCAATGGAGTTCATGTCTAAATGGTTGGTAGGCTCGTCCAGAAGAATAATATCGGGCTTTGTTAAAAGAAGCTTGCCCAGGGAGACTCTGGTCTTCTGGCCTCCGGACAGGGCCGATACCGGCTTCGTGAATTCTTCCTCCGTAAAGCCCAGGCCTTTTAACACACCAGTTACCTCGCTCTGATAGGCGTAAACGTTTTGAAGTTCAAATTCATGGTTTAAACGGCTGTAGACGGAAAGCATGTTTTCCAGCTCATCTCCTGAAGCGTGCTTCATATCCAGCTCCAGTCTGCGGATTTTTGCTTCCATCTCAATCAGCGGCCGCTTTACCTCCAGTACCTCGTCGAAAATGGACCGGTCGCCGCCCAGCTCCTGGTGCTGCGCCAGGTATCCGAGTGTCTTTCCCTTGGAAATGACAACCTCGCCTTCATCGGCGGCCAGCTCTCCGATGATGATTTTTAACAGTGTGGATTTGCCGGCGCCGTTGATACCGACGATGGCTGCCTTTTCATGATCCTCTATATGAAAGGAAGCATGGCGGATAATTTCCGTGCTTCCAAAGGCCTTGCTTATGTTGCTGCATGATAAAATCATGGTAGTTCCTCCCCTTGAATGGATCGAATAAATGTTGAATAACACGAATAGTATAATATAGGTTGGATTTTTTTTCAACTGCAACTGGTTGGATTGAGTGTTGCAGTTCACAGCCCTGCCAGCCTCTGCTTCCCGGTCGGCTCCGGCTAGCTCATGGGCCGTTTCCAGTTCAAGTTTCGGGGATAAGCACTTCTAAACGTGCAGAATTTTTCTAAAAACCAGGGAAAATTCCCAAACTCGCTGCGCTCAGACAGGTGGGAATTTCCCCTGAACGAAAAATCCTGCGCGTTAAGAATTGCTAATCCCCTGCAAAGTCACTGGAAACGGCCCATGAGCCAGCCGGAGCCGACCGGGAAGCAGAGGCCGACAGGGCTGTGAACTGCAACGATTAAGAGGACCGCCCAAGCAAGAAAAATAAAACCTGTTTGACATTATTTTGTCATGCCTGTATAATAGTAGTTAATTTAACAAAACAAGCGAAAAGTCCCTCGCCGCTGTAAGGCAGAGGGATGAAAAGGAATAAACAAACTATTGAAGAAGGTGAAGATGTGGCAGAAAAAGAGATATCAAAAGCAGTGATTGCGAGGTTACCGAGATATTACCGATATCTTGGAGAACTGATGGAGGATGGGGTGGAAAGAATTTCTTCCAATGACTTGAGTGTCCGTATGAAGGTTACTGCGTCTCAGATCCGCCAGGATCTGAATAATTTTGGAGGCTTTGGACAGCAGGGCTATGGCTATAATGTAAAGTATTTATATACGGAGATCGCTAAGATCCTCGGAATCGACAGACAGCATAATATTGTAATTATCGGTGCGGGTAATCTGGGACAGGCAATTGCCAATTATGCGAATTTTGAGAAGCGGGGCTTTCTGATCAAGGGAATGTTCGATATTAATCCCCGTCTTATCGGGCTCGTCGTTCGAGGGATTGAGATCAGAAGTGTCGATGATCTGGAGCAGTTTGTGAGGGATAACGACGTTCAGATTGCAGCTTTGACGATACCGAAGACCAAGGCGCCGGAGATTGCGGACCGTCTTGTGAGCGCCGGAATCAAGGCAATCTGGAATTTCGCCCATACGGATCTGGTGGTACCGGATGACGTGGTGGTGGAGAACGTACACCTTTCTGAGAGCCTGATGCGCTTATCCTATAAGGTTTGCAGCATGCAGGACAAGGCAGAGGAAGAAAAGGCGGAGCGGGAAAAAGGCAAATCTTGACCCATTTCGTTTGTGAAATGAGTGCCGGCAGGCAAAGGAGAAATTCTTCTTTGCCTGTCGGCAGTTTTGTATTATAATAGAGAACATGCAGAGATGAGTTTCAGATCGTTAAGACTGAGGGATGAGTTTTTAGTCGGAAAGGCGAATGGGTATGAGATATCTGGTATCGGGAAGCCAGATGAAGGAAGTGGACAGCTATACCATCCAGTCCATAGGAATCCCTTCACTGGTGCTTATGGAGCAGGCGGCCGCGGCCGTTGTGCGGGAAGTGCAGAAAAAGGCAGAGAAAAAGGACCGTATCTGGGCAGTCTGCGGGACTGGGAATAATGGGGCGGACGGGATTGCAGCCGCCAGGCTTCTCCATTTAAAGGGGTACGCCGTGACCGTGATCCTGGCAGGGACGAAGGAGAACGGGACGGATGAATACAAGAAGCAGCTGGCCATTGCGGAGCGGCTGGGCCTGAATCTGATTGAGTACAGCGATTTTATACCGGGGCGCTGCGAACTTATTATCGACGCCGTGTTCGGCGTGGGGCTGTCCAGAGAGGTAGGCGGAACGTACCGGGACCTGCTGGCCACGCTCCCCGGATGCGGAGCGGCTTACGTGGTGGCTGTGGATATTCCGTCCGGAATTCACGCCGACACGGGGGAGGTCATGGGAATCGCCCTGAAGGCCGATGTGACGGTTACCTTTGGCTATGAAAAGCTGGGGACGCTTCTCTATCCGGGACGCGCTTACAGCGGCGCCGTTGTTGTGGCGGATATCGGTTTTCCGCCGGTCAGCTTAGAGAGGCTGAGCCCGGAACTGTTTACCTATGAAGCTGAGGATATCCGTATGATTCCAGCCCGGCCGGCATATTCCAATAAGGGTACCTTCGGCCGTGTACTGATTGCCGCGGGTTCGAAAAATATGAGCGGAGCGGCCTATTTAAGCGCCATGGCGGCATACCGGATGGGGGCCGGTCTGGTGAAGATCTTTACCGTGGAGGAGAATCGGGCGATCCTGCAGACTGCGCTTCCTGAGGCGATCATCACCACCTACGACCCGGAGGAGGCAGAGACGCCTACCGTGCGTTTCCAGACGCTTCTGGAGGCGCAGTGTGAATGGGCCAGCGTCATCGTCCTGGGCCCCGGAATCGGCCAGGAGCCGTATACGAAGAACCTGGTGGAGACGGTGCTGGCCAATGCCTACGTTCCCATTATCCTCGATGCGGACGGACTTAATACCATTGCGGCATTTCCGGAGCTGACCAATTATTTTACGGAGAATATCATCGTGACGCCTCATCTCGGTGAGATGGCGAGGCTGACGGGCAGTTCGGTGGAGACGATCAGAGGGTGTCTGATTCCCACCGCGAGGGAATACGCGGACCGTTATGGAATTACCTGCGTGCTGAAGGACGCGGTGACGGTGGCGGCCTTAAAGGACCAGCGGACCTACATTAATACCAGCGGCAACAGCGCCATGGCGAAGGCGGGAGCGGGGGATGTCCTGACCGGAATTATCGCAGGACTTCTGGCGCTTGGCATGGAGGAATCGGACGCCGCGGCCATGGGTGTATACCTGCACGGACGAGCGGGGGATCTGGTAAAGCTTCAGTCGGGAGAGCACGGCCTTCTGGCCCGGGAACTGACGGAAGCACTGGCAGACATTATAAAATCATGAGACAGAATAATCTGAAGGAAGTATAGAGAAATGGAACGATACAGCAGAGTTTATGAGACGGTAAATCTGGACGCCATCAGACAGAATATGGAAGCTATGAGGGCCAATCTAAAGGAAGGCACTGAGATGATTGGCGTGGTAAAGGCGGATGGATACGGTCATGGCTCAGTACCGGTGGCGTGTGCCATCGACTCTTACGTAAGCGGATACGCGACGGCCACCCCGGAGGAGGCTGTCATATTGAGAAAACATGGTATTACGAAGCCCATTCTGATTCTCGGAGTGAGCCCGGAGAGCAGCTTCAGCCAGCTGATCGAGTACGATCTCCGCCCGGCCATCTTCCGCTATGAAAGCGCGGCGCGCCTGTCGGAACTGGCAGTACAGGCGGGGAAAAGGGCGTCCATCCACATCGCCCTGGATACCGGAATGAGCCGGATCGGTTATCCGGTGACTGCGGCGGCGGCGGAGGAGACTGCGCGGATCAGCCGTCTTCCGGGAATCCGCATCGAGGGTCTCTTCACTCATTTCGCAAGGGCGGATGAGAAGGACAAAGGTGCCACGGACCGCCAGATGGAGCTGTTTACCACATTCGTTTCCATGCTTTCCGAGCGGGGCGTCACGATTCCGGTTCTGCATTGTTCCAACAGTGCGGGAATTTTAGAGCTTCCGAAGGCGAACTTTAACGCGGTCCGCGCGGGAATCTCCATTTACGGCCTCTATCCGTCGGATGAGGTGGAGAAGGAGCCGGTTCGTCTGATACCGGCCATGGAGTTAAAGAGTACCATAACCTATTTGAAGACGATTGCGCCGGGAACTCCGGTCAGCTACGGCGGCACCTTTACGGCAGAGAGAGAGACCTCCATTGCGACTATTCCGGTAGGGTACGGGGACGGTTATCCCCGGGCGTTGTCAGGCCGGGCGGATGTCCTGATCCGCGGCCGCCGCGCCAGAATCCTGGGCCGTGTCTGTATGGACCAGCTGATGCTGGATACGACGGATATCCCTGAGGCGGAGGAGGGCGACGAGGTCACTCTGATCGGAAAAGACGGAGAGGAGGAGATTACAGTAGAGGAGCTGGCGCACATTGGCGGCGGATTCCATTACGAAATCCTCTGCGACATCGGCAAGCGTGTCCCAAGAGTCTACATAGAAGCGGGAAAAGTGGTCGGAAAAAAAGATTATTTTGATGATATTTACGAAGGTTTCGGAAAGTAATCCGAAAAGGAAGTGAAGGGACGAATAACGTCATCCATGTCCGTATCATATCATAGAATATGCGGCAAAAGAACTTGAGCGAATAACTTAAGTGAATACACGAGTCAAAAAAGGTCAATAATAGACGTAAATCAATTGACGGAGTGTGAGAAAGTGATAATCAGACGTGGAGACATTTTTTATGCAGACTTAAGACCGGTAGTAGGCTCCGAGCAGGGAGGAATCCGGCCGGTCCTCATCATACAGAACGACATCGGAAACAAGCACAGCCCCACCGTCATCTGCGCAGCAATCACGTCCCGGATGAACAAGGCAAAGCTTCCCACCCATGTCGAACTCGATACCAGAAGATGCGATATGATAAAAGATTCCGTAATCCTGTTAGAGCAATTAAGGACCATAGACAAGCAAAGACTGAAAGAGAAGATTTGTCACATCGATGAGGAACTTCAGGAGAAAGTGGACTATGCGTTAAAAATCAGTTTGGAACTGGATACATAGTTCAGGAATACGAAAGAGATGGGATAAACCTGTAAAGGAAGCGTAAATACTTGACAAATGAGAGGGAGGAGGGTATCATCTTTCATAGCTGTGAGCAGGGGAAAAGAATACCCAACACCTGGCGCCTCCCGGCGTAAATACGCCATGCACAGCACCTGCTCTCTACGCCAGTTGCACGCCTGCGAAGCTAGCCGTAGGCTCCAGCTAGCCGTAGGCCCTACTACGCCGTCGCTTCGCAGACGCACACCTGACGCAGATATCAGGCACTATACAAGGCGTATTTACGCCGGGAGGCACTAGTGCAAAGCTGTACCGGTTCCCCAAAAATAACAACCAATGACAATCAATTAAAGGAGTAAAACAAGACAATGGACGATGGCAACCCGCTTCCCAGCGTGGCAATATTTTTACTATTCATTCTGTTAGACGCCATATTTTACGGATTTGGCGCAGCAATTCAAAACGTCAACACGAATGACTTAGAGCATCAGATGGAAGAAGGCAGTGACAAGGCAAGAAAGCTGCTACATATCGTTAACAGGCCTACCCGGTTTGTAAACACGATACAGGTTTCGACCAATATCATAGGCATAATCACCGGTGCCTTTATTTTAGAGCAGCTGGGCGGCCGCCTGACCCTTATTCTGGACCGCCGGGCCAGCATGTCCGCTCCCTGGCTTTCCATCTTAAGCCTTCTGATCGTAGGCATTCTCCTGATCGTGCTGCTTATCAGCTTCGGCATCGTGATTCCGAAACACTGTGCGGCCCAGAACCCGGAGAAATGGGGCTATAACATGCTTCCGGTCGTCACCTTTTTCATGGTTCCCCTAATGCCGTTTACCTGGCTCATCAACGCTGTGGCATTTCTGTTTTTGAAGCTGATCGGGATCGATATGATGTCGGACAATGAAAATGTGACAGAAGAGGACATCATGTCCATGGTCAATGAAGGCCACGAGCAGGGCGTCTTAGAGGCCAGAGAGGCGGAGATGATCACCAATATTTTCGAACTGGACGACAAGGACGCCGGCGACATCATGACGCACCGGAAGAATCTGGTTGCCCTGGACGGCTCCATGACCTTAAAGGAGGCGGTGAATTTCATCCTGAAGGAAGGCTATAATTCCAGGTACCCGGTTTACGAAAAGGATATTGACGACATCACCGGCATCCTCCATATGAAAGATGCGCTCATTGCCGCGGAGAACGGCGGTAATGCGTCGGTTCCGATCTGTGAGATCGAGGGACTTCTGCGGGAGGCCCATTTCATTCCGGAGACGAGAAACATCGATTCTCTCTTTAAGGAGATGCAGTCCCAGAAGATTCACATGGTTATCGTGGTCGATGAATACGGGCAGACGGCCGGTATCGTCACCATGGAGGACATTCTGGAAGAGATCGTCGGCAGCATCATGGATGAATACGACGTGGATGAAGAATTTATTGCCGAGTCGGAGGACGGCTCCTATATTGTCAGCGGCATGACACCGTTAGACGAGGTGGCCAAGACCCTGGATATCGAATTTGAGGAGGACGATTACGACTCCTATGACACCATCAACGGGTTCCTCATCTCGAGGCTGGACCGCATTCCGCAGGAAGGCGAGCAGACAGAGGTGGAATACGAGGGATACGGATTCAAGATTCTCCAGGTGGAGAACAAGATGATTCATACCATCCGCGTACAGAGGCTTGCGCCTCCGCCGGATACCCCGTCAGGGCCGGAAAATGGCGGGGAAAGCCCGGTGGAGAGCGAAAATTCCTTGCCAGATTAACAGAATGGTGTTAAAATGGAAAAGATGCTGATTTTTAGAATATTTTCAGGACGAAGAAGATAAAGGAAAAGGAGTGTTATAACAATGTCAGGACATTCAAAGTTCGCAAATATCAAACACAAAAAAGAGAGAAATGATGCTGCAAAAGGCAAAGTTTTCACTGTAATCGGAAGAGAAATTGCAGTGGCAGTGAAAGAAGGCGGACCGGACCCTGCGAATAACAGCAAGCTGCGCGATGTCATTGCAAAAGCCAAAGCCAACAATATGCCGAACGATACGATTGACCGTGGAATCAAGAAGGCGGCCGGCGACGCTAATGCTGTGAATTATGAGACCATTACATATGAAGGATATGGTCCGAACGGGGTAGCGATCATTGTTGACACCTTAACCGACAACAAAAACAGGACGGCAGCCAATGTGAGAAGCGCCTTTACAAAGGGCGGCGGAAATGTAGGAACGCCAGGCTGTGTATCTTATATGTTCGATAAAAAGGGCCAGATCATCATTGATAAGGAAGAGTGTGAGATGGACCCGGATGAATTGATGATGATGGCTCTGGATGCGGGAGCCGAGGATTTCTCCGAGGAGGAAGACAGCTACGAGGTGATCACGGCGCCGGAAGATTTCAGCGCGGTGCGTGAAGCGCTGGAAGCGGCCGGAATTCCGATGGCAGAGGCCGACGTAACCATGATCCCGCAGACCTGGGTAGAACTGACCGATGAGGACGCGATCAAAAAGATGAACCGTACTCTCGATCTTCTGGACGAGGATGACGACGTTCAGGCCACCTATCACAACTGGGAAGAATAATATTGAAATGAGAAGCCGGCTTAAGAAAATAATACTTTCTGAGCCGGCTTTTTGCATAAAGAAGAGGGCGAATGCGAATTGAAGGAAGAAGAGGCATACGTAAGGGCCGTTGATGTGGATTACTCCTTCCATCTGGCAAAGCGGATGGAGCAGTATAAGTGCAACGAGGCGCTGGGATACCGGACGGCCGGTTCCAGGGCGGAATGGGAGACCGGGGAGATGATCCGGCGGGAAGGAGGCCATCGGGCGAACGCGAAGAGCTGAAACCACTGGATTCCTGGGAGTTTAAACAGGCCATCCTCAGATTTTACGACGCCTCCGGTCAGCTGAAGGAGTGTCAGCTGGGGGCGTATCAGACGGATTTTCACACCGATGGATTCGAGGAGTTCACCATCGTCTGCGGCGGTAAGGGGACGGCGGCGGATTACGAGGGCGCCGATGTCTCCGGCAAGCTGGTTTTGGCAGAGATCAACCAGAGGGAGGAGTGGTGGATTAATTTTCCCGTGTATGAGGCCCATATCCGGGGCGCGGCAGCCTTAATCGCCGTTCAGGGCGGCGGCTACGGGGAGGTGGATGATACCGCCTTAAATGCCCAGGATATTGGAGGCCCGGCCGATGCGCCTGCATTTTCCATGTCACGGGCGGATGCGCGCGCACTGAAGGAAAGCATGGCCGGTACAGGCGAAAAGAAGGTCTGGTTCTGCGCGGATTCGACGGTAAAGACGGGGGTGGTCTCCTACAATATTGTGGGGGAGATACCGGGACGGGACCGGGAATCCATGATTCTGCTGTCGGCCCATTACGACTCCTACTTTTCGGGTTTTCAGGATGACAACGCGGCGGTGGCTCTGATGCTGGGAATCGGCAGGGCTCTCATACAGAGCGGGTACCGCCCGGAAAAAACCATTGTCTTCTGCGCCATGGCGGCTGAGGAGTGGGGGATGGCGGATTCGAAATACGACTGGTCAACCGGTGCGTGGCAGCAGGTTTCCGTCGTCCATCCGGAATGGCGGGGGAAGGTGGCGGCGGATTTTAATTTTGAACTGCCGGCTCACGCACACGGAAAAAAGGACGCCATACGCACGGTGTACGAGTATGCGGATTTTCTGGAGTCCCTGCTCGGGGGCACCGGTGTGGGAAAGGACGTGTATCCGGAAGGCGTGGCTGTGCTCTGTCCCGTCGAGACCATGTCGGACGATTTCTCCATGGCGATCTCGGGCATTCCATCTATGGTCAACGATTTCACGTCGGGCCAGTTCATGGAGACCCACTACCATACGCAGTTTGACAATGACGACTATTACGACGAGGCGGTATACCGGTTTCATCATGAGCTGTATGGATGTCTGGTCATGGCATTCGACCGGACGGCGGTAGCGCCCCTTAATTTTGAGAGGCTGTTTCTGGCGCTTAAGGACAGCCTGGATCTCGACTATTCGGAGAAGACCGGAGCCGGCGGAGAACGGCTGAAGGAGCTGACAGAAGAGGCGGCCCGGCTGGGAAAAGCGGTTTATGAGCAGGTGCGCCGGATTAATGAGAAGTGCCGGAATCAGGAGCAGCCCTGGAAATACCGGGAACAGTACCGTGAGCTGGAAGCCGTCCTGATGCAGCTCTTCAAAATGGAGCAGGACAGCTTTGTGAGGCTGGACTGGCACGACGAGGTCTGTTTTCCGCAGGAAGCAGTGCGGAGAAATTTAAAGCTGGTGCGGACCGCTGTCGAATGCCTGGAAAACGGCCATGGGCGGTGTGCACTGGAGGCCATCTACGGGATCGACAATAACCGGTATGCATTTCAGTTTGACGAGGAGGTGTTCCGCCATTTTACGGATTACGTGATGAATCAGGAGGCGGGGCGTCTGCAGTGGGGAGCCGGCCGGATCGTCCACCACGAAAATCTGTTTCATCTGGTGCAGCTTCTAAAGGGCAAGCTGGAGGAAGAGGACGAGGATTTCACGGAAGAGCTTCTGATCCTTAAGCGGGTGGAGGAGAACCAGCTTGCCTGCTATTTGGATGATATTGAATACATGAACCACGCAATAGAAAAAATGATACAGAAATTAAAGGAGATAACAGAGAACGAATCATGGAAAGTGACCGATTGTACCGAGTGAAAAGAGAAGATGTGGAGAAGCTTAAGGAGCTGCTGACAGCATGCTTTGCCAGGGACCCTCTGTACTGCAAGCTGATCCCTGATGAGGACACGAGGAAACGGCTGATGCCGGAGCTGTTTGAATGCGATATGGAGGAATTTTTTGAGACGTGTGAAATCTACGCGGACAGCCCGGAAATTAATGGAATCATTGTGGTGGATGACGAATCGGAGCCCTATAATCCGGTGCATTACTATCTGACAGAGGCGGCCGCGACGCTACGGACAGACGGGTATCTGATCAAGGAGGACCCATCACTGAAGACGTTCTGGAATTTTGCCATGGGACGGGATTATTTAAATTCCAAATGGACGGACCAGCTCCACCAGGAGGAGCGGTTACATATCATTTATCTGGCTGTGAGGCCCAGGATGCAGCACCACGGGATCTCAGCCCTGCTTTTAAATGAGGCGATCGATTATGCGGACCGCCACAGGCAGATGATCTCACTGGAGACGCACAATGAAAAAAATGTGGCGTTTTACCAGCACTTTGGATTTAAGGTATTCGGGGTGGTGGAGAAGCATTTTGATTTGAAGCAGTATTGTATGATCCGGGAAGTATAGAGAAGCTGGCGGGAGCCGGTGCAGAAACAGACTTCTGTCCTGCGCCGGCTCCCGTTTATCGCTGGTCCAATCCGTTAATACACGTAATACGACAGGGTCTCTGTAAATGCAAAGCCCAGTTTCCGATAAAGTGCAAGCGCCGGTTCGTTGTCCCCGGACACCTGAAGCAGGACGCGGCTGACCGGGAGGTCCTCCGGCTGCGGCCTGGCTGACCGGTTTAGTTCCTCAATGAGCGCGGCGGCGGCACGGGTTCCGATTCCCTGATTCCGCAGGGGCTCCTGAATCTCGAAACCATAGAAGTAAACGGTTTCATTTTGAAAAATGAGGTGGAAGGAGCCGGCAGGCTGATCATTTACGCGGATGGTATAGAGCGTGTCCTCATCCCGGGGGCTGAGCGCGGGGGAGAATTTGACCGCCCGGCTGTCCGGGCCGGGAGACGGCGCAGGCAGGCGCAGCTCCATCATGTGTTCCCGGTTTAATAGCTCCGCTCCGATGGCGTCCAGCGTATGCTTCGCGTCGGCGCAGGAATCATCGGCCAGGAAGAGAAGATCGCATTCGTCTGACTCCTTCAGCAATTCTTCCAGCAGCCGGGTAAAATGCCCGCGTCTCCGGCAGGACGGAAGCGTGAAGGCGCTGCAGCTGCATGTCTCAAATTCGTTAAAAATTGCAGAAAATGCGGATAAGAGCGTTTCTTCGTCGTATAATAGAAAGAAAAGACAGCCGTCTTCCGTGGGAATGGTGAGTGAAGTCTGATCGTGCGACCGGCATGCGGTTTCGAGGGCGTGCAAGTCTTCCAGCTGATGGAGGTCTAATTGCTTTGTGCGTATGATTTTCATGGTATTCTCCCTTTTCTTTTCCGGAGGAAATATCAGCACTGCACTGTGCAGTACTGGTGTATACAGTATAGTACAAGAAACCATGTGATTTCAATCAAATATTTTCCATATTGCTGATTGTTTCTTTGAAATATGGGTGATAGAATAAAACCAGTGGATATAGTGGAGGGATTATTTTGAAAAAGAGAGATGAGATACCGGTTTGTGATACCTGGAACCTGGCGGACATTCTGCCGTCCGATGAAGCTTGGGAAGCGCTGTTTCTCGAGACTGAGAGAGAACTGGCCGGTTATAAGGAGTTTGAAGGACATCTGGCCGAATCCGGCGAGGTGCTGTTTCAGTGTTTGAAATTCGATGAAGACATTTCACTGAAGATTGAGAGGCTGTTTGTATACGGAAGAGAGAAATCCGATGAGGATACGGCAAAGGCGAAGTATCAGGATTTTTCGGCAAGAGCCCAGGCGCTCTCCTATAAGGCGGCAGGACTTTCGTCTTATATTGTTCCGGAGATTCTGGCCATGGATGAGTCTGTGCTGAGCGGATTGATCCGCACGGAGAAGGAGCTCCGCCGGTATGCCCGGACATTTGAAATCATCATGAAGAAGAAGGCGCACACGCTTTCCGCAGGAATGGAAGAGCTTCTGGCAAGGTCCATGGAAGCGACCCAGAGCCCTTCCGATATTTTTAACATGTTTAATAACGCGGATGTGAAATTTCCGTCCATCACAGACAGTGAGGGAAAGGAGATTCCCGTCACCCACGGAACGTATATTCCGCTCATGGAGAACCGGGACCGCCGTGTGAGAAAAGAAGCATTTCAGTCCATATACAGCGTCTACGGCCAGTTCGCCAATACGCTGGCTGCGACGTTCGCGGCAAACGTAAAGCAGGCCTCCTTCTATGCGAAGACCAGAAATTACGCCTCCAGCCGCGCCTATTATCTGGCGGAGAACGAGGTGCCCGAGAGCGTCTACGACAATCTGGTGGCGGCGATTCAGGAAGGCTTACCGCTGCTCCATGATTACGTCGCCGTCAGAAAGAACGTGCTGGGGCTGGATGAGATCCACATGTACGATTTGTATACGCCCATGGTCAGCCGCGACGACAGCCGGATTCCCTATGAAGAGGCGAGGGAGATGGTGAAAAAAGGCCTGGCTCCGCTGGGAGAGAAGTATCTGTCCCTTTTACAGGAAGGCTTTGACAACCGCTGGATCGATGTCTATGAGAATGAAGGCAAACGCAGCGGCGCGTACTCCTGGGGCGTCTACGGAACCCACCCGTATGTGCTGCTCAATTACAGCGGCACTCTGGACAGCGTGTTTACCCTGGCCCATGAGATGGGGCATTCCCTGCACTCCTGGTTTTCCGATCAGGCGCTGCCTTACGTAGATGCGGGATACAAGATTTTCGTCGCGGAAGTGGCGTCCACGTGCAATGAGGCGCTGCTGAACCGTTATCTGCTGGCCGTGACGGAGGATAAGAAGGAGCGGGCGTATCTTCTGAACCATTTTATGGAGAGTTTCCGGGGAACGGTGTTCCGTCAGACCATGTTTGCGGAGTTTGAGGCCGAGACCCACAGGAGAAGCGAGGCGGGAGAACCGCTCACGGCGGAGCTGCTCTGCAGGCTGTACCATGAGTTGAATGTAAAATACTTCGGACCGGAGATGGTGGTCGACAGCGAGATCGATTATGAGTGGGCGAGAATCCCTCATTTCTATACGCCATTTTACGTATATCAGTATGCGACGGGCTTCTCGGCGGCCATGGCGATCAGCAGCAGGATCCTGGCCGGTGATGAGCAGGCCCTGGAAGGCTATTTCAAGTTCTTAAGCGGCGGCAATTCCATGCCTCCGATCGAACTTTTAAAGCTCTGCGGCGTGGATATGTCCACAGCCCAGCCGATCAGGGAGGCTCTGGCCGTATTTAAGGAACTGCTGGAGGAATATAAGACGCTGTAGCAGCGATTATATTTTAGATAGAAAAGAGGGGAGCAGGGATGAATCTGTATCAGATGATCTTCAAGAGAAGATCCATTCGAAAATTTAAATATGAAGCGGTACCGGAGCAGCTGTTAAAGGATATTCTGGCCTTTGCAGGCTGCGTGGCGACGCTTTGCCCGGAGATTTCCATAAAGATGGAGATTAAGGAGAATATAGAGAAAGACCTTCACGTCAAGGGCCTGTGGAAGGTGGAAGCGCCGTATTACCTGGTGTTTTATTCGGAAGAGAAGGAAGGCTATATGATGAATGCCGGATATGTTCTGGAGCCGGTCCTCCTCTATATGACCGGAAAAGGCCTGGGAACGTGTTACCTTGGCAGCACCCGCATCCCCGGAGCGGAACCGGCCGGGATGAAGGCGGCCATAGCTGTTGCGTTTGGATACCCCAAATCCCTGCTGTACCGTGATCCGGCTACGGCAAAGCGTCTGCCGTTAAAAGAACTCTGCGTGTTTAAGGATGAGATCGGCGAGCCGGTGAAGAATATCCTGAAAGCCGTCCGTCTGGCGCCTTCGGCCATGAATACGCAGCCCTGGCGTTTTATCGTCTACCATGACAGAATCTATATTTTTTCCTGTAAGGAATTTCTCCCGTCCCAGACCATGGTGGCGATGAGGGATTTGAGTATGGGAATCATGTTGTCTCATCTGTCCATCGCGGCGGAAGAGCTGTGGCTGAATTTAAAGATCGAAGTGGAAGCGCAGATGGTAAAGAAGTCTTATAAGAGCGGCGCCTACGTGGCAACTGCATTTCTGCTGGAATAATGCCGGACTGTGTTTCAGGCATGGATACAGAGAATGGATAATAGAAGAAAATCGGGACATCAAGATAAAAAAGGGACAGCCCCTTCGGAAATCGCTGCCGTTATGAAACGGCAGACGGATCGCTCCGGGGGGCTGTCCTCATTTTCTATTCTAAAGGGGGCTGCGGGGATATGTGTTATTCAATGGTGATGTAGTGGTTTTCTTCAATCTGCTTCGGAGCTTCCTTCGGAACGGTCAGCTTCAGGATGCCGTTGTCGAAAGCAGCCTTTATATCTTCCTGGCGTAACTGGGATCCAACGTAGAAGCTTCTCTTGCAGGAGCCGCTGTAGCGCTCTTTGCGAAGGAAGTTCCTGCTCTCGCTGTCTTCGGAAGAGCCTGACGCCTCGGCAAAGATGGTCAGATAGCCATCCTTTAACTCGGCACGCACATTCTCCTTTTTGTATCCCGGAAGTTCCACGTCGATGATGTAATTGGTTCCGTCATCTTCAATATCGGTTCTCATAAGCGTTGTTCTGGTCTGAACAGAGTCGTTAAAAAATGGATCGTTGAAAAATTCATCGAATAAGTTGTTTCTTCTGGATAATAACATAGGTTCTTCCTCCTTATTTATCTGCACCGCTTTTGATGCGGTGTTGTTGTTTGATTTGTTCTAGGTGTAATATAACACAAATTGTTAGCACTGTCAATAGGTGAGTGCTAATTTTTCTTGCGATTTCTTTTATTACCTTATATAGACCGGTGGTACGGCGAGAAAGACGCTTGAAACAGCCCCTTACTTATGATAGAATTGGTAAGAATAGAGAAAATGTGAGGAACGAAGGAGGAGACTATGATTAATCAGTTGATTCAGAGGATTCAAAAAACAAAGGCCCCCATCTGTGTTGGACTGGATCCGATGCTTGGCTATATACCGGAGCATGTGACAAGAAAGGCATTTGATGAGTTTGGTGAGACACTGGAAGGCGCAGCGGAGGCCATCTGGCAGTTTAATAAAGAAATCGTGGACCATGTCTATGACATTATTCCATCTGTAAAGCCGCAGATCGCCATGTATGAGCAGTTTGGGATCGAAGGACTTAAAATATACAAGAGAACCGTCGACTACTGTCAGGAGAAGGGACTTCTCGTGATCGGCGATGCAAAGAGAGGGGATATCGGTTCCACCTCCGCGGCGTATGCCACGGCGCATATCGGCCATGTGAAGGTGGGGAGCAGCGTGCTTACCGGTTTCGGTACCGATTTTCTGACTGTGAATCCATATATTGGCACCGACGGGGTAAAACCGTTTGTCGATGTCTGCAGGGAGGAGGACAGAGGCCTCTTTGTGCTGGTAAAGACCTCCAACCCTTCCAGCGGTGAATTCCAGGATCAGCTGATCGGCGGCAGACCGCTGTACGAGCTGGTAGCAGACAAGGTAGTGGAATGGGGAGCAGACTGTATGGATGGCACTTACAGCAATGTCGGAGCCGTAGTGGGTGCGACCTACCCGGAGATGAGCAGAATCTTAAGGAAACTGATGCCGAATACCTACTTCCTGGTACCGGGATACGGTGCGCAGGGCGGCACCGCCGAGGACTTAAAGTACTGTTTCAATGAAGACGGACTCGGCGCCATCGTCAACTCCTCCAGAGGCATCATCGCCGCCTATAAGCAGGAGAAATACGCGAAGTTTGGCGCGGAGCATTTCGGTGAAGCGTCCAGACAGGCCGTGATCGACATGGTTTCCGATATCAACAGCGTACTGTAGGAGGAATCATGGCGCAGAGAAAAGTAACAGCCTTTGTGGATAGTCAGGAAAGGCTGACAGAAGATGTATACAGCATGTGGATCCGGGAGGAGGAGATGGCTGCCCAGGCAAAGCCGGGACAGTTTATTTCTGTGTATACAAAGGACGGAGCAAAACTGCTTCCGCGCCCGATCAGCATCTGTGAGACGAATAAAGAAACAGGTATGCTGCGGATCGTATACAGGACCGTCGGAGCGGGAACGGAGGAGTTCTCCCGTTACCAGGCGGGAGATACGGTCGATATCATGGGTCCTCTCGGCAACGGATTCCCGCTGGAGGAAGCAGCAGAGGGAAAGACTGCCTTCTTAATCGGCGGCGGAATCGGGATTCCTCCCATGCTGGAGCTGGCGAAGCAGTTACACTGCAAAAAAGAAGTGATTTTAGGATATCGTGATGTCCTGTTTTTAAATGAGGAATTCGCCCCATACGGGGAAGTGGTTCTTGCGACAGAGGACGGAAGGGCCGGAACAAAGGGTAATGTCATTGACGCCATCAGAGAGCACGGTTTAAAGGCGGACGTAATCTTTGCCTGCGGTCCGACTCCGATGCTGCGCGCGTTAAAGGCCTATGCCGCGGAGGAGAACATCACCTGCTTTCTGTCTCTCGAGGAGAAGATGGCCTGCGGAATCGGCGCATGTCTGGCCTGCGTATGCAAGACAAAGAACGTGGACGAACACTCCCAGGTTCACAATGCGAGAATCTGTAAAGACGGGCCGGTATTTCGGGCAGAGGAGGTAGAACTCTGATGAATATGAAGGTAAACTTAGCCGGTGTGGAGCTGAAAAATCCGGTCATGACGGCTTCCGGTACCTTCGGGTCCGGAGCGGAATACGGCGAGATGGTGGATTTAAACGGTCTGGGCGCAGTAGTGACCAAGGGCGTGGCCAATGTGCCGTGGCCCGGCAATCCGACTCCCAGGATCGCAGAGACGTACGGCGGCATGATCAATGCCATCGGCCTGCAGAATCCGGGAATCGATGTGTTTGCAAAGCGCGATATTCCATTTTTAAAGCAGTATGATACGAAGATTATCGTCAATGTCTGCGGCAGAACCACGGAGGACTACGTGGAAGTGGTGGAACGGCTCGGGGATGAACCGGTGGATATGCTGGAGATCAACATTTCGTGTCCCAATGTAAAGGAGGGCGGCATTGCCTTCGGACAGGATCCGAAAGCGGTGGAGGCCATCACCAGAGAGGTGAAGAAGCATGCGAAGCAGCCGGTCATCATGAAGCTGAGCCCCAACGTGACGGATATCACCGTCATGGCGAAGGCGGCGGAGGCGGGCGGCGCTGATGTGATCTCTTTGATCAATACGCTGACAGGCATGAAGATTGATATAAACCGCAGAACCTTCGCGGTGGCGAATAAGACGGGCGGATTATCCGGTCCGGCCGTGAAGCCGGTGGCGGTCCGCATGGTGTATCAGGCGGCAAATGCCGTGAAGATCCCCATCATCGGCATGGGCGGCATTATGAACGCGGAGGATGCGCTGGAATTTATCCTGGCGGGAGCCACGGCAGTTTCTGTGGGAACGGCCAACTTCCATAATCCGTATGCCACAGCCGGGGTTGTGAGCGGAATCGAAAGCTATATGAAGAAATATAACGTAGAAGATATCAATGATTTAGTCGGAGCCGTACGGTAAGAGGCCGGCGAAAGGAAGGACGATAAGATGGAGCAGTATAAGCAGGAATTTATAGAGTTTATGGTAGACAGCAACGTGCTGAAGTTTGGAGATTTTACCTTAAAAAGCGGAAGAAAGTCTCCATTTTTTATGAATGCGGGCGCCTATGTGACGGGCGCGCAGTTAAAGAAGCTGGGTGAGTATTATGCGAAAGCGATCCATGATAATTTCGGGGATGATTTCGATGTGCTGTTCGGACCGGCGTACAAGGGAATTCCGTTAAGTGTGGCGACCACCATCGCTTACCATGAATTATACGGGAAAGAGATCCGATACTGTTCGAACCGGAAGGAAGCAAAGGACCACGGAGACGCAGGGATTCTTCTGGGAAGTCCGATTAAGGACGGCGACCGCGTGGTGATCATCGAGGACGTAACCACATCCGGCAAATCGATTGAAGAGACATTTCCAATTATCAAGGCACAGGGTGATGTGACAATTCTTGGCCTGATGGTTTCCTTAAACCGTATGGAGAAGGGAAAAGGAGAGAAGAGCGCTCTCGACGAGATTCATGACAAGTATGGTTTCAACGCAAAAGCCATCGTTACGATGGCAGAAGTAATCGAATATCTGTATAATAAGGAATATAACGGAAAGATTATTATTGATGATACTTTAAAGGCGGCAATTGACGCCTATTATGAAATCTACGGCGTAAAGTAAGGAGAGCTGAATATGGAGAGAGTTTATAAGACCATGAGAAATGCGGGCGCGCTTAACATTGTAATCGGAATCATTATTACAGTAGCAGGCTTAAGCGTTGGAATCATGTCTATCATCAATGGCGCTGTTCTGCTTAAGAGAAAATCCGAGATCACTTTTTAATGGGGCATTTATGATAAAAAATACAACAAAACGACAAAAGCTGGGTTGGGTGATTTTTATCGTTTACCTGATTCTTTTGGCGTACTTCCTGTTCTTCTCCGAGGACTTTGGCCGGGGAAGCCATCTGCAGGAGGAGTACGCCTATAATCTGGTGCCGTTCAAGGAGATCAGACGCTTTATTGTGTACTGGCACGTGGTAGGAATCCGGTCGTTTTTGCTGAATATTGTGGGAAATGTTGTTGGATTTATGCCATTCGGATTTTTTCTTCCGGTCATCAGCCGCAGAAGCCGTCACTGGTATAACACCGTGCTGTTAAGCTTTCTGTTCAGCCTCTGCATCGAGACGGTGCAGCTGGTGTGGAAAGTCGGCAGCTTCGACGTGGACGATATGATACTCAACACCCTTGGCGGTTTACTCGGCTTTGTGTTCTACAAAATTGTACAGACGATAAGAGTGAGGAGGAAGCGGCGTGCAGCAGCAGAAAAAAGTATCCTACATTAGGAAACCATTTGCAAGGAGAAGCTTCATGGCCCTTGGGCTTGCTGTCGCCGCTTTGATTCTTGCGGTCATCGGTGTGGCGAGCTCGGTCATGACGGCAGGGAACGCGGAGCTTAATGTGGCCGCGGTGTGCTTCTGCAGCTTCCTGATTGCCATAGTCTCTCTGATTTATGGGGCGCTTTCTTTTTTTGAAAAGGAAAAGAAGTACATACTGTCCAAAATAGGGATGGCCGTCAGCGGCCTTCTGGTTATTGTGTGGGCAGTTCTGATTATCATTGGATTTGGAGGATGACAATGAACGTTTGTGACAGATTCAAAGAAGAAAATGAAAGTGTGATGGAACGGTATCAGCTTTCCATGGAACGGCTCCAGGCCATCCAGAGCGAGGAGACGGTGGAAGAACCGTACCGCTCCTATTTCCGTAAGATGGCATCCTTTATCGGCATGATCGGCGATTATCGGGAAATGGTGGCAGGCGGACTGGCGGAAAACGCGCCGCTTAAGGAGTTAGAGGACTGGAACCACAGGCTTTATGAGGACATTCTTCCGGAGAATTACGAGACCAGCTATGGCAATCCGCAGTACGCTGTTTCCGCTCTGGGAGAGGAGTATGGACAGCTGCTTTCCTACCTTTATAAGGAAATCCGGGGCGATATTATCTTTGCTGCGGAAAACAGGCTGACGGATATCACCATTTTAAATGAAACACTGATTGAGATTTATAATATGTTTGAGGATACGGTCCCTTCCGCCGCCAGTATTAAGGATGTGCTCTACTGGTTTGTCAGTGATTACTGTGACTATACGGTGGCATACCGCATCCGGGAAGGCGTGGATCCCACGCTGACTTTTGCGAAGGACATCATCCTGGACAGCGATTTAAGCGACCTGCGGTATTTATACCGGTTTGGCGATTATATATCCGAATCCGAGCTGTTAGTGGCGCAGTTTATGAATTCACTTCCGGAAGAGACTGTGCGGCTTATGGCAGACACCTACACGGAAGGGTACCGGAAGGGCTTCGAGGTGATGGGGCGCGATCTGTCAAAGAAGAGTGCGGTGCAGATCCGGTATGAGCTGGGCTTTGAGCGTATGGTGAAGGCGGCGATTCAGAACTTCCGTGAGATGGGGCTGGATACGATCCTTTGCCGCTCTGCGGTGTGGTCTGTAAATCAGAAGGCGGGCAAAAAGGTGGGCTATTACGGTACGCCGGCAAACCGCCAGTATGAGTACGATCACCGCTACGACGAGGCTATCTACTTAAACAAGGCGTTTACCGACAGGAAGGCTTCCGTTTTGCGGGTGGCCTATGAGCAGTATAAGAAAGAAGCTGCGGCCTATGCGGGTCCTGCTGTGATCGAGACCTTCGGACAGGAGGGCTTCCAGCCGGTCAATAAGCCGGAGACAAACCGCCTGGACGCAAAACAGGAAAAGCTGAGCGCCAGGGCAGCCAATGAGACGGCTGTGATTACCAACGAATATATGCCGGGTGATGAGACCAGCTTTACAATCATCGCATTCCCGGTTCCGGAGATCGGACGCGACAGCCGCGGCGACTTAAGCCCCGAGCAGGCAAGAGAACGTTTCGAGAAGATATTCGAGGAGACCATTGCGATCAATACGCTGGATTATGAAAAGTATAAGACGATCCAGCAGACGATCATCGATGCGCTGGATGAGGCGGATTACGTGGAGGTGAAGGGAAAGGGAGACAACCGGACTGACCTGCGCGTAAGCCTGCATGAACTTGGAGACAGGGAAAAGGAGACGAATTTTGAGAACTGCGTGGCGGATGTCAACATTCCGCTGGGCGAGGTGTTCACGTCGCCGAAGCTGTCCAAAACGGAGGGGACTCTGTTTGTCGGAACGGTGTATATCGGGGATTTCCAGTTTAAGAATCTCTCCATGACGTTTGAAGACGGGATGATCAGAGAGTACGCCTGCGATAATTTTGAGAATCCGGAAGAGGGGAAGGCGCTGGTAAAACAGATGATTCTGAAGAACCACGACACGCTTCCCATGGGAGAGTTCGCCATCGGAACGAATACGACGGCGTACGCCATGGCCGGGAAATACGGAATTCTTGACAAGCTTCCGATTCTGATCGTGGAAAAGATGGGACCGCATTTCGCGGTCGGCGATACGTGCTACAGCTGGGCCGAGGACAGCGCCGTGTATAATCCCAACGGCAAGGAAATTATAGCCAGAGACAACGAGATCTCCATTCTGAGGAAGGAAGATTTATCGAAGGCGTATTTCAGCTGCCATACGGATATTACGATTCCTTATTCGGAGCTGGATACGATCGACGCGGTGCGGGCGGACGGCAGCAGGATTTCAATTATCGCCGACGGAAGATTCGTACTTCCGGGAGTGGAGGAGCTGAATGTTCCGCTGGACTGAACGTGGAACAAATTGCCGGGCCTGGGGCCTGGACTCAAAGAAATGCAGAAAATGGGAGATAAATTTGCGTTATAAATTTTAGAGCTTAAATAAAAACACAGAATATGCCGAAGGGTCAGACCCGACGGCGCATTCTGTGTTTATTAATTTAATCCGTGATCCTGATCAGATACCGCTGCCTTTTACCAGGCTGTTATAAATCCTTACATTGTTTTCTGCAGTATCATTCGAAAGATAAACAGGACCAGTACATAGACAGCCAGTATTACCAGGAGTGTCTTAAGTATAATGATACTGATGAAACCGCTGACCAGGATTCCGATGTAAAGTATGAACAGCATGGCGTAACCGGCGTAAGCCCAGCTGCGCAGCCCCAGCATACGGTTCCTCTCGTCCGTTTCATAGATTTCCCGCTCTTTCTTTAAGTCTGGTTTCTTTAAATAACGGACATTTTTGATGATCGTCGCGATGGCGGCGAAAAGCAGTCCGAATCCGGTTCCCATATAGAAGCCCGGGATGAAGTCATAGTGGTCGGCTGTCATGTACAGCACAGGAATATGGTCGCCTGCCAGGAAGGAGAGGGCGATCGTGACTGCGCCCAGCACCAGAAGAAGGCAGCTGGCGATGATTCTGGTCTTGCATCTCTTCTCAAAATTAATCGGATTATCAATAAATAAATTGTTCAGCAACATAGTTTATTCCTCCTCAAATAAGAATATTTCTTCAATGTTCATGTGAAAATATACTGCAATTTTGTGGGCCAGCTGGAGAGAGGCATTATACTTGCCGTTTTCCAGGGAGATGATGGTCTGTCTCGTTACGCCCAGAGCATCCGCCAGTTCTTCCTGCGTGATTCGCGATTGCTTTCTCAACTCCTGTATTCTTGTTTTCACTTACACAACACTTCCTTTTCTTTTAAAAGTAATGTTCCCTTTACATTTTGAGTATAGCACGCTTTACATTAAAAGTAAAGCGTATTTTACAATTTTTGTAAAGGAAGTTTTACATTATTTTATATACGAGTATTTTCAAGAAAATTATTGACGGGAACATAAAAAGCTAGTATTATAATTATAAGTAAAGACTGATTTATAAGCTTTATATATTAATATAACTAATGAGAAACATAACCGTTAATAATGAAAGGAGATTTACTATGGCAAAGATAGCAATTGTTATGGGCAGTGATTCCGATATGCCTGTTATGGCGCAGGCCGCGGACGTTCTTGAGAAACTGGGTGTTGATTTTGAAATTACGGTTATTTCGGCTCACAGAGAGCCTGATATATTCTTTGATTACGCGAAGACAGCAGAGGCAAGAGGAGTGAAGGTGATCATCGCGGGAGCCGGCAAGGCGGCTCATCTTCCGGGCATGTGCGCAGCACTTTTCCCGATGCCGGTTATCGGAATTCCGATGAAGACTTCCGATCTCGGCGGTGTGGATTCCCTCTATTCCATCGTACAGATGCCATCCGGTATTCCGGTTGCCACAGTTGCGATTAACGGAGGAACAAACGCGGGAATTCTTGCGGCTAAGATTCTTTCTACGTCTGACGAAGCCCTGCTCGGCAGATTAAAGGAGTATTCTGAGAATTTAAAGAACGATGTGGTGAAGAAAGCGGACAAGCTGGAGCAGATCGGATATAAGGAATATCTTGCGCAGATGAAGAAATAAGACAGAGTCACTAAGTGGAGATGACATGCATCGCACGTAAGCGCCTGAAATACAGGCGCCAAGTGCTCATAGCGAGGAGGAAGAGAGATGGATTACAAGAATGCCGGTGTGGATATTGAGGCTGGATATAAGTCAGTAGAGTTGATGAAGGAACACGTGAAGGGAACCATGAGACCGGAGGTGTTAGGCGGAATCGGCGGCTTTTCGGGAGCATTTTCCATGAGCGCATTTAAGGATATGGAGAAACCGACTCTGGTTTCCGGCACTGATGGCGTAGGTACGAAGCTGAAGCTTGCATTTCTTATGGATAAGCACAATACCGTGGGCATTGACTGTGTTGCCATGTGTGTCAACGATATTGCCTGCGCAGGCGGAGAACCTTTATTCTTTCTGGATTACATTGCCTGTGGAAAGAATTTTCCGGAAAAGATTGCTGAGATCGTCGGCGGCGTAGCGGACGGCTGCAAACAGGCCGGCGCGGCCTTAATCGGCGGTGAGACGGCCGAGATGCCGGGCTTCTATCCGGAGGATGAGTATGATCTGGCCGGTTTCGCGGTCGGTGTTGTCGATGAAAAGAACCTGATCACAGGGAAAGACTTAAAAGCCGGCGATGTGTTAATCGGCATGGCTTCTTCCGGTGTGCACAGCAATGGCTTCTCTCTTGTACGTAAGGTATTTGAGATGACAAAGGAGAGCCTTGATACGTATTACGATGAACTGGGCGGAACTTTAGGTGAGACACTGATCGCTCCGACCAAGATTTATGTGAAAGCCTTAAAGAGCGTGAAGGACAGCGGCGTTACGATCAAGGCATGCAGCCACGTGACGGGCGGCGGCTTCTATGAGAACATTCCGCGTATGCTTCCGGACGGTGTCAGAGCAGTTATTAAAAAGGACAGCTATGAGGTACCTGCGATCTTTAAGCTTCTGGCTGAGAAGGGCAGTATTGAAGAGGAGATGATGTACAATACCTATAACATGGGTATCGGCATGGTTCTGGTGGTCGATCCTTCTAAAGTTGATACAGCCATGAAGGCCATCCGTGAGGCTGGCGAGATTCCGTATGTAATCGGTTATACGGAGGCAGGAGAAAAGGGAGTGACCTTATGCTGAGAGTCGGCATTCTCGTATCCGGCGGCGGAACGAATCTTCAGGCCATCTTAGACAGGATGGACGACGGCCATCTCACCAATGTAAGCGTGGAAGTGGTAATCAGCAACAATCGCAACGCGTATGCGCTGGAACGGGCGAGGAATCATGGAATCAGGGCTGTTGCCATTTCTCCGAAGGAGTTTGAAACCAGAGAGGCGTTTAATGAGGCATTTCTGGCAAAGGTAGATGAGTACAAGCTGGACCTGATCGTGCTGGCCGGTTTCCTCGTAACGATTCCGGAGGCTATGACCAGGAAATATAAGAACCGTATCATTAACATTCATCCATCTCTGATCCCCTCTTTCTGCGGCGTGGGCTATTACGGCTTAAAGGTTCACGAGGCGGCGTTAAAGCGGGGCGTAAAGGTTACCGGAGCAACGGTACATTACGTGGACGAAGGCGTGGACAGCGGCCCCATCCTTTTACAGAAGGCTGTAGAGGTGAAGGACGGGGATACGCCGGAGATTCTGCAGCGGCGTGTGATGGAAGAGGCGGAATGGGTTATTCTGCCGCAGGCTATCCAGCTGATTGCAGACGGACAACCAAACAATTGATATTTGTAAAAGCAGACTTACTTATTAGAATATCAGGAGGCGGATGATGAAGGTACTGATTGTAGGAAGCGGCGGAAGAGAGCACGCGATCGCGTGGAAGGTGGCAAAGAGTCCGAAGGTGGATAAGATTTACTGTGCTCCGGGCAATGCGGGAATCGCTGAATTTGCAGAATGCGTGCCGATCGGCGCCATGGAGTTTGATAAAATGGCAGCATTTGCGAAGGAACACCAGGTGGACTTAACTGTGATTGGTATGGATGATCCGCTGGTGGGCGGCATCGTGGATGTATTTGAGAAGGAAGGACTCCGCGTATTTGGACCGAGAAAGAATGCGGCAATTCTGGAAGGCTCTAAGGCATTTTCCAAGGATCTGATGAAGAAATATAAGATTCCGACGGCAGGCTATGAGACCTTTGATACCCCGGAGGCGGCGCTTCTGTATCTGGAAACGGCCGAAATGCCCATCGTATTGAAAGCGGATGGCCTCGCTCTCGGAAAAGGTGTTTTAATCTGTAATACAAGGGAAGAGGCGAAGGATGGCGTCAAGACGCTGATGCTGGATAAGCAGTTTGGCTCCGCCGGTGACCGGATCGTGGTGGAGGAGTTTATGACCGGCCGCGAAGTATCGGTGCTGTCTTTTGTGGATGGAGATACGATCAGGATCATGACTTCGGCTCAGGACCACAAGCGGGCGAAGAATGGAGACCAGGGGCTTAATACGGGCGGCATGGGAACCTTTTCCCCGAGCCCGTTCTATACGGAAGAGGTGGATGAATTCTGCCGGAAATACGTGTATCAGGCCACTGTGGACGCGATGAAAGCCGAGGGAAGACCGTTTAAGGGAATCATTTTCTTCGGCCTGATGCTTACGGAGAAGGGGCCGAAGGTCCTGGAATACAATGCGAGATTCGGGGATCCGGAGAC